>NZ_KB891210.1 GCF_000373365.1 Parafrankia discariae | reverse complement strand
CGGGATGTGGGCGATGGGTCAGGCTCTCGCGCTGTCGTTGCTGCTCGATGTTCCGTGGAACCCGCCGCCCGCCGACGCGCCGCGTTCCAACCCGCTGACCGGGAACTACCTGACCAAGGACGGCCAGTGGCTGGCGCTGTGCTGCCTGCAGGCCGGGAAGTACTGGGCGCCGATGTGTGAGGCCCTCGGGCGTCCCGAGCTGGCCGTCGATCCGCGTTTCGCCGACCACGCGTCGTTGATGGCGAACAGCGGGGCGGCGATCGCCATCCTCGAGAGGACCTTCGCGGAGCGTCCGGTGGCCGAGTGGCGGGAGCGGCTGGCGGGTTTCGTCGGCCAGTGGACGGTGGTGCAGAGCACGCTGGAGGCCGCCGCGGATCCGCAGGCCGTCGCGAACGGGTATGTCCAGGACGTCACCACCGCCGCGGGGATCCCGTTCCGGATGGCCGCGGCCCCGGTGCAGTACGGCGGGGCGCCGGCGCCGGCGGGGCGGGCGCCGTTGTTCAACGAGCACGGTGACGAGATCCTCGCCGAGCTCGGTCTCGACACCGACGCCGTCCTCGATCTGAAGATCCGCGGCGTGGTCGCATGACAGTCCTCTCACCGACGAGCCAGGAGACAACGACATGAGCCTGTTCGACGCGTTCCGTTTCGATGGGAAGCGGGTCCTCGTGGTCGGCGGGGCCACCGGTATGGGTGCCGCCGCCGCCGAGCTCGCGCAGAGCGCCGGCGCCGAGGTCATCGTCGCCGACTACGCCGAGGTCAGCCTGGCCGGCGCGAAGGCGATCCACGTCAACCTCGCCGACGCCGCCTCGATCGACGCGGCTGTCGAGCAGCTCGGTGGGCCGGTGCACGCGCTGCTCTCGGCCGCGGGTGTCGCCGACGGCACCCCGGGCATCGAACGGATCAACTTCATCGGCCACCGCTACCTCATCGACAAGCTGATCGCCGGTGGGTTGCTGCCCCGCGGTTCCGCGATCGGCTTCATCTCCTCCGCCGCCGGCCTCGGCTGGGAGTCGGATCTGCCGCTGCTCAAGGAATACCTGGCCGTCACCGACTTCGACGAGGCGACGAAGTGGGCGGTGGAGCACGACAAGGCCACCTACATGTGGAGCAAGCAGGCGGTCTGCGCCTACGTCGCCACCCAGGCGATGCCCCTGCTCAAGCAGGGCATCCGCATCAACGCGATCTGCCCCGGCCCCACCGACACCCCCCTCGCCCAGACGAACAAGGAGACCTGGCTCGGCTTCGGCGCCGACTACCGCGCCGAGCTGGGCATCGAGGCCGCGACCTCGCTGGAGCAGGCCTACCCGCTGCTGTTCCTCTGCAGCGACGCCGCCTCCGCGATCAGCGGCATCACCATCGTCACCGACTCGGGGTACTTCTCCGCGGGCCTCACCGAGGTCTTCCCCGCGGCCACGCCGATCGTCCGGTTCCTGTCCGGCCGCTAGGCCGCGACGCGCGACCGTGCCGGGTGGCGGCTGTCGGCCGACAGCCGCCACCCGGCACGGTCGCGAGGGCGAACGGCCCGGGCGGGACGGCGGGGACACGGGGCTCCTTCCCGGAACAGGGTGGAATGACGACAACGACGAACAGCGACGACCGGGTGCCGGACGCGCACATCATCAATGAACTCGGGTTCCGGACGACCCGCGTGGGCGACGAGCTCCACGGATCCGCGGCGGTCGTCCCCGAGATGTTCGTGCCCGGCACGACCAGCGTCCGCACGTCGATCCTCGCCACCTGGGCGGACATCGTCGCGGGCTACATGGTGCTGGACTTCCTCCAGCCCCGCGTCCCGGTCACCCTCGACCTCGACATCCACGTCCACGAACCGCCGCGGGAGCTGGAGCGGGTCGACGCCGTCGGGCGCCTGGTGAAGAAGGGCAGGTCGGTCGCGGTCATCGAGATCGAGCTGACCGGCGCCGACGGCCGTGGTGTCGCCGCCGGCGTGGCCTCCTTCATGGCCGCCCCGGACCCGGCGATGCTGATGGACCCGGAGATGATGCGGCGCCGCGAGCTGCCCGTGCAGCGCGGGCGGCTGCGGGTCCCCTTCGCCGAGCGGGCGCGGTGCGAGCTCCGCGAGCCGGGTGTCGCCGTGCTGGCTCACGGGCATGACGGGATCAACGCGTCCCGCAGCCTCAACGGCGGGCTGATCGCCCTGGCGGCCGAGGAGGCCGCGCTGTCCCTTGCCACGGGCCCCACCAGTCTTTCGGTCCTGGCGCTGCGCTACCTGCGGCCGGTGCGGACCGGCCCCGCCGTCGCGACGGCGACCGTCGGAGCGGGCGGCCTCGGCCGGGTCGAGGTCCGGGACTCCGGCGACGGCGACCGACTCGCGGTCTACGCCGTGACCAGGACATTCCCGGCCGCGGCCGGCCTCGGCACCCAGACGGCCCCGGCCCGCTGACGGCCGTGGCACAGAGAGGACGACCAGCAGCGATGCGCCCACTCCCCGAGCTCACCCCCGCCACCGAGTGGTTCTGGACCTCCGGTGCCGACGGCACCCTGCGGGTGCAGGGCTGTTCCGACTGCGGCCAGCTCGTCCACCCGCCGGTACCGATCTGCCCGAAGTGCCGCAGCCGCGACTGGGCGCCGACGGAGGTGTCCGGCCGGGCCACGGTCGTCGGGTTCACCGTGAACGCGCAGCAGTGGTCACCGGCGATGAAGCCGCCCTACGTGATCGCCAACGTGGCGCTGGCGGAGGACGCCAGCGTCCGGCTGACCACGAACATCATCGGCTGCGAGCCGAAGGACGTGCACATCGGCCAGGAGGTCGACGTCCGCTTCGAGCAGCACGAGGATGTCTGGCTCGCCCTGTTCGAACCGACCGGAACGACCGACCCGACCGACCGCGTCGGCGAGCCGAACCTGCCCACCCCCCGCGCGCCGCTGAGCTCGGACCGCTTCGAGCACCGCGCGGTCCTCTCCGGCATCGGGCGCTCTGCGATGGGGCGCCGGCTGATGGTCGACCCGCTGTCACTGACCGTCGACGCCTGCCTCAAGGCGGTCGAGGACGCCGGTCTGCGGCTGGAGGACATCGACGGGCTCTCCACCTACCCGGGCCCCGGCGCGGCGGGGATGAGCGAGGGCGGGGTGAGCGCCGTCGAGGAGGCGCTGCGCATCCACCCGACCTGGACGAACGGCGGCGGCGACCTGCCTGGCCCGGGTGGCTCGGTCATCACCGCGATGATGGCGGTCGCCTCGGGCCTGTGCCGGCACGTGCTGTGCTTCCGGACGGTGTGGGAGTCCACCTACCGGGCGCTCGGCCTGGGCCAGGCGCCCGCGCGGGTCTCCAACACCTCGTCGCTGTGGCGCGCGCCGTTCGGGGCGCTGTCGGCGGCGAACTGGATCGCGATGAACGCCAACCAGTACTTCCACCGCTATGGCGCCGACCGGGAGATGCTCGCCGCGATCGCCCTCAACGGCCGGGCGGGCGCCGCGCGCAACCCGGCGGCCATCTACCGGGAGCCGCTGACCCTCGACGACTACATGTCGGCGCGGCCCATCACGACGCCGTTCGGGCTCTACGACTGCGACGTCCCGTGCGACGCGTCGATCGCGGTCATCGTCTCGGACGCCTCGGTGGCCGGCGACCTGCCGAAGCCGGCGATCCGGGTCGAGGCCGTCGGAACGCAGATCCTCGAGCGGGTCTCCTGGGACCAGGGCATCATCACCCACGAACCGCAGGTACTCGGCCAGTCCGCGCACCTGTGGACCAGGACCGACATGCGTCCCTCCGACGTCGACCTGGCCCTGGTCTACGACGGCTTCACCTTCAACGCGATCTCCTGGATCGAGGCGCTGGGGTTCTGCGGCATCGGCGAGGCCAAGGACTGGCTCGACCAGGGCCGGCGGATCGCGATCGACGGCGAGCTGCCGATCAACCCGCACGGCGGCCAGCTCTCCGAGGGCCGTACCCACGGGTACGGGTTCTTCTACGAGGCGATCACCCAGCTCCGCCACGAGGCCGGCGAGCGGCAGGTGGCCGACGCGCGGACGGCCGTGGTCACCTCCGGTGGCGGGACGCCGTCCGGCGTACTGCTCCTGCGGCGCGACGGCTCGTAAGCGACGGCCCGACGTAGCGGCACCGGGTCGGGACGCAGCGGCACACGGTGGCACCTTGCGGACGGATCAAGTCCGGACCAGTTCTGCCATAGTTACGGCATGACGGCTTTGGACTGGGATCCGTTCGACAAGGTGACCCATCTGGCACCGTACGACGTGTGGCGCCGGATGCGCGACGAGGCGCCGGTATACCGCAATGACCGGCTCGACTTCTTCGCGCTGTCGCGGCACGCCGACGTCGAGGCCGCCCACCGGGATCCGGCGACCTACAGCTCGGCCTACGGGACCGTCCTGGAGATCATGTCTCCGGAACCGATGCAGACCGGGCTCATCATCTTCATCGACCCGCCGACGCACACCGAGCTGCGCACCCTGGTCTCCCGGGCGTTCACCCCGCGGCGGATCTCGGCGCTCGAGGACTCCATCCGGGCCCTGTGCGCCGAGATGCTCGACCCTCAGGTGGGCGGGGGCGGCTTCGACTACGTGCAGGACTTCGCGGCCCAGCTCCCGTCCAAGGTCATCTCCGAGCTGATCGGGGTCGACCCGGCGGACCGCGAGTACGTCCGCCAGCTCATCGACCAGACCTTCCATCTGGAGGAGGGCGCCGGGATGATCAACGACATCTCCTTCGGCGCCCAGATCAAGCTGCACACCTACTGGAGCGAGCAGATCGAGCTCCGCCGCCGCCAGCCCCGCGACGACATGATGACCGCCCTGGTCGAGGCGGAGGTCAGGAGCGAGACCGGTTCCCGGCACCTCACCACCCAGCAGGCCGCCGACTTCACGAACCTGCTCGTCAGCGCCGGCACCGAGACCGTCGCCCGGCTGCTCGGCTGGGCGGGGTTCGTCCTGGCCGCGCACCCCGACCAGCGCGCCGAGCTCGCCACCGACCCGTCCCTGCTCGGCAACACGATCGAGGAGCTGCTGCGCTACGAGGCGCCGTCCCCGGTGCAGGGCCGGGTGCTGACCAGGGAGGTGGAGCTGCACGGCACGGTGCTCCCCGCCAAGTCGAAGGTCCTGCTGATCACCGGCGCGGCCGGCCGGGACGAGCGGAAGTACCCCGACGCCGATCGCTTCGACATCCACCGCCGGTTCGACAGCCACGTCTCCTTCGGCCACGGTGTGCACTTCTGCCTCGGTGCCTCCCTGGCCCGGCTCGAGGGCCGGGTCGCGCTACAGGAGACGCTGCGTCGCTTCCCCGAATGGGACGTCGACCACGACCACGCGGTCCGCCTGCACACCAGCACCGTCCGCGGCTACGAGAAGCTCCCGATCACCCTCGGCTGACGGGCCCGCCCCTCAGCCTTCCCCGGCCGCCGGGGGCTCGGCGCCGGTCGCGCCCAGGGTCGCCACGACGTGCGCGGGGGCGTGGTTCGAGAAGCCGATGTCGGGCCAGTTCAGCCAGCCCGACGAGGCGTAGGTGCCGCCGTCGGGGTGCAGGGTCGAACCGGTGACGTAGGTGGAGAGGCCGGAGGCGAGGAAGACGACGCAGCCGGACACGTCGGTGACCTCGCCGGCCCGGCCCATCGGGATGCCGATGCGGACCCCGGCCTCGGTCGAGTAGGCACCGTCGCCGCCGGACATCTTGGCCATGTTGGGAGTCGGGGTGTAGTCGGGGGCGACGTTGTTGACCCGGATGCGGTCGGGGGCGAGCTCCACCGCCAGGGTCCGGCCGAACTGCTCCACCGCGGCCTTGGCCGCCGAGTAGACCGCGAACCCGGGGGCGGCCCGGTGCGCCTCGATCGTGGTCAGGTTGATGATGCTGCCGCCGCGCCCGCCCGCCTGCATCCGGGGCACGGCCAGCGAGCAGGCGTGCAGCACGTGCATGAGATTCATCCGCAGCAACGCGTTCCAGCCGTTCGGGCTGGTCTCCACGAAGGGTGCGCGGAAGGTGCCGCCGACGACGTTGACCAGGGTGTCGACCCGTCCCCAGCGTTCGTCGACGGCGGCGAACAGCGCCGCGAGCACGTCGGGGTCGCGGGCGTCGCCGTGCTGCACGATCGCCTCGGCGCCCTGCTCATCCAGCGCGGCCTGCAGGGTCTCGATCGCGTCCTTGTCGATGTCGACCACCGCGAGGCGCACGCCATTGGCCGCCAGGTCGGTGGTCACGGCCCCGCCGATGCCCCCCGCTCCCCCGGTGACCACGGCGACGCTGCCCGCCAGCCCGCCTCTGTCCTCGAACCAACCCATGACCCGCGCCTCCACTCCACGACCGCTGTCAGCTGACTGCCACCATCACCGCCTGACCGGCCCGGCACCTGACCGGCGCCGATTCCCCGGCCGGGGTCAGGTCCGGGCGGGCGTCACGAGAGGTGGGCCGCGCCGAAGGCCTCGATGAACTCGAGGGTCTCGGCGGCGGACCGGGTGTGGGACGAGACCACCGCCCAGGTCACGCCCGCCTTCTCGATCTCGGCCAGGGCCTCGCCGTGCCGGTCCTCGCTGACGTTCTCCGCCGAGATGGCGGTCGAGTAGGAGTACATCACGTCGATCTGGTCGGTCCGGCCGTTCGCGGCGGCGGCGTTCCGCACCTCGCTGATCATGCCGGCGAGCTCGGCGAGCGAGCCGATCGAGGCCGTGCGGGCCGTGGCGACCAGCTGGGCGCCACCGGACATCGGCATCCAGCCCTGCGCGCGGGCCGCCACCCGGCGACGGCTCAGCTTCGAGTTGCCGCCGATCCAGATCGGGATCGGGTCCTGGACCGGCCGCGGGCGGGCGATCACGTTGCGGGCGTCGAAGTGCAGGCCCTTGTAGCTGAACGGCTCGCCGCTCCAGTGCAGCGGCAGCGCCTCGAGGATCTCATCGAAGAGCGTGTTGCGCTCGTCGATGTCGACGCCGAGCGCGTAGAACTCGGACTTCTGGTAGCCCGTGCCGATGCCGAGGGTGAACCGGCCACCGGAGAGCTTGTCGACGGTCGCCGCGGCCTTGGCCAGCAGGAACGGGTTGCGGTACGGCGCGACCGACAGGTAGGTGAGCAGCCGCAGCCGGGTGGTCGCCGCCGCGGCGTAGCCCAGCGCGACGAACGGGTCGAGGCTCTGGTGCCCGCCGTTCTCGAGCCAGCGGGCGCCGGGGACGGGGTGCTCGGTCAGTGAGAAGCCGTCGAAGCCGGCCCGCTCGGCGGCCGCCGCCACCTCGTGCAGCGGACCGGGATCGAGCATGTCGCCGTCAGTGCCCGAGGTCTCCGGGTAGTGGAAGATGAAGCGCATCATCGTCACCTCGTCGTGCGTCCGCCGCGGGCCGGTCCGTGGAATCTGTCTACCAGAAAATTGACATTAAAGTCAGAAATCTGGCCCGGTGCCGGACAGCCGGGGATCGGGGATCAGGGCTGGTAGCGGTAGCCCATCCCCGGTTCGGTGGTGAGGTGGCGCGGGCGGGTGGGGTCCGGCTCGAGCTTGCGGCGCAGCCGGTTGATGTAGAGGCGCAGCGACGACGTGTCGGTGGCGTAGGCCGGTCCCCAGACCTCGCTGACGAGCGCGCGGCTGCCGACGAGCTTGCCCGGGTTGCGGACGAGCGCCTCGAGCAGGCGCCACTCCGTGGGCGTCAGGTGGACGGCCGCCCCGCCCTCGGTCCGGGCGGTCACCGCCTTCGCCGCGAAGTCCACCCGGTAGTCGCCGACGTCGGCGCTCGGCCCGGTCTCGGCGGCCGGGGCCCGGCGGGCGACGGCGCGCATCCGGGCCAGCAGCTCCTCGACGGAGAACGGCTTGGTGATGTAGTCGTCGGCCCCCGCGTCCAGCGAGGCGATCTTCTCCGGCCCGGACGTCCGCCCCGACAGGACGATGATCGGGACGCCGGTCCACCCGCGCAGGCCGCGGATGACCTCGATACCGTCCATGTCCGGCAGGCCCAGGTCGAGCAGCACGATGCCGGGCGGGTGGGCGGCGGCCTCCGCCAGCGCGTGCCCGCCGTCGACCGCGGTGCGGACCTCGTAGCCGCGGGCGCGCAGGGTGATCCGCATCGCGCGCAGCAGCTGCGGCTCGTCGTCGACGAACAGCACCCGCCCCCCGGCCCGCGACGCCGACTCCTCGCCCATGCCCCCGCTCCCGTCGCGTGCCCTGCCCGTCCCAGCATGGCAGCGCGCCGCACGGCATGGGCGGCGGTCGTTCATCCGACAGCGAGCGCTGCCGGCCGCCGGCCCGGTGGCGACCTAGCATCCGAGATCGACTACGGAGAGTAATTTTTCGATCTCAGGAGGCGCCCATGACGGGCACCACGAGGGCGCGGGTGCGGGCCGAGGCGCTCGCCGCCCTCACCGCGCTCACCGCGCTCACCACCGCCGGCGCGATCGGCGCCGCGGCGGCGCTGGCTCCGCCCGCGGCCGCGGCCTCCCCCGGGGGGTTCTCCTACCACGGCGGTGAGCTGGAGCTGGTCGCGCTGGACCTGCCGACGGGCGCCGTGTCCGGGCTGGCCACCGACATGAACGACGACGGCGTGGTCATCGGGCAGGTCTGGGACGAGGCGTTCGGCGGCAGCGGGGTCGTGTGGCGCGACGGCGTCCCCACCTCGATTCCGGACACGATTCCGCTGGCGGTCAATGACAGCGGCCAGGTCGCCGGCATCCGGTTCCCGAGCACCGGGCCGAACCGGGGGTTCGTCTGGACGGACGGAACCCTGACCACCCTGGAGCCGACCGACCCCGGGCCGAACCGCTACAGCTTCGCGTCCGCGATCGGCGCCGACGGCACCGTGGTCGGGCTGAGCGGCACGGACTCCCCGATGATGACGGGCGGCGCCGGCGAGCCCGCGGCCGAGGAGCCGGAAAACGGACCGACCGAAGCGGGACAGACAACAGCGGGACAGCCCGGAACCGGGCAGACCGGAACCGGGGAGGCCGCAACGGGGAGCGCCGCGGAGAACGGCGGCACCGTCTCGGACTACCCGGGCGCGACCGACACCCGGGCGACGGTCTGGCGGGACGGGAACGCGGTCGACCTGGGCACGCTCGGCGGGTCGTGGAGCAGCGCCGAGCTGATCAACGGCCACGGGCAGGTCGCCGGGATCAGTGCGACCGCGGACGGCCAGCAGCACGCGTTCCTGTCCGGGCCGGGCGGGCTGCGCGACCTCGGCACCCTCGGCGGATCCTACAGCACCCCGGTCGACATCAACGACCGGGGCCAGGTCGTCGGGGTGAGCGAGACCGCGGACGGGCACGGCCACGCGTTCCTCTGGGAGAACGGGCGGATGCGCGACCTGGGCACGTCCGCCGGGTTCACCGAGAGCTCGGCCACCGCGATCAACGAGCGCGGCCAGGTGCTGGTGGAGAGCCACGAGGCCCCCGCGTACCCGGTCGAGGGCGGGATCGGCGGGGAGAGCGTCCAGAAGTACCCGGCGTTCACCTCCGCCGCCTCCGTCTGGACCGCCGGCCAACTGCAGCCGGTGACCGGGCTCGGCGGCGACACCGCCTCCCCGGCCGACCTCGCCGACGACGGCACCGTGATCGGATCGGCCACGACGCTGGACGGCGTCGACCGGCCCTGGGTGTGGGTCGACGGCGAGTCCCACGACCTGCGCGGCCCGGCGCCGTTGCAGTCCGGCTCGGTGGCCGGGATCAACCGTTCGGGTCTGCTGGTCGGCTACCTGGGATCACCGAACGGCAACCAGGTCCCGGTGGTCTGGCGACGCGGCTGACCCCCCGCGGGCGGAACCGGGCCGGGCCGGTTCGCCGCGGCGGCGGGCCAGGTACCAGCGCACCGACGAGTCGACCTCACGGCGCAGCCGTCGGACGGCCCCGACCTGCATCGCCCGGTGTGTCTGGTACCGCCACGGCGGCTGGTCGCCCTGCCGGTTGGCCATCGCGTAGGCGAAGCTCACCGGGTCGGGCTCGCCGTCGGCCACCGGCCGGGCCCGGTCGAACTGGGCGTCGAGCCGCTCGAACCAGGCCATGCTCGTCCTGGCCCGGGCCTGTATCGGGGCCAGCGCGGCCCGGCCGGCCCGGTCGAACTCGGCCAGCGCCACCGGGACCTCGCCGTGCTCGTAGAGCATCTGGGCGAGCATGACGCCGTCCATCATGGCCAGGGTCGTGCCCGACCCGAGCGTGAAGTGGGTGGTGTGGGCGGCGTCGCCCAGCAGCACCATGTTGTCCCAGTACCAGCCGCGGTTGCTGACCTGGCCGAACCGCTGCCAGCGGGCGGGCCGGCGCGGCTGGTCGATCAGCCCCTCGCCGGCCAGCGGGCCGGCGAAGATCTCCCCGAGCAGGCGCAACCCCTCGCCCTCGCCCGCGGCGCCCAGGCCGAGCGCGTCCCAGGTCCGCGGCGCGCACTCGACGATGCAGGTGCTCACGTCAGTCCCGGAGGGGTAGGCGTGGAACCACACCCAGCCGGCCGGGGTCGGCTCGAACGCGAACGTGAAGCTCTCGAAGCGCCGCGGCGTGCCCAGCCAGATGTAGCGGTTGCCGCCGGTGTCGACCCGGGTGCCGAACCGGTCCCCGAACATGCTCCGCACCTGGCTGTTCGCGCCGTCCGCGGCGACCACGAGGTCGGCGTCAGCGTGCGTGCCGAGGCCGCCGAGGCACCCGAGGTCCGCCAGGTCGGTGAGATCGGAGACCTCGCGGCCGTACTCGACCCGCACGCCGAGCTCCTGCGCCCGCCGGGTGAGGATGTCGAGCAGGGCCGCCCGCTGCACGCTGAACCCGTAGCCGGCGAAGTGCGCCACCCGCTCACCACCCAGGCTGATGTCCTGCTCCTGCCAGAGGTTGGACGCGGCGCGGATCTCGCGGGCGCTGTCGGGATCGTTGCGGAACAGCATGTCGAGCAGGTTGTCCCAGTAGACGACGCCCCAGCCGTACGTCGCGCCGGGTGGGTCACGGTCCACGACGGTGATCTCGTGGCCGGCGTCCCGGCGCTTCGCGGAGATGGCGAAGTAGAGCCCGGCCGGGCCCCCGCCCACACAGACGATCCTCACGAGACCCCCCTGGTCACGAAATCCCCGCCGGAACCGGTGCCGGCCAACGGGTGAGGCCGCGCAGGCCAGCCTTGCGCCGACCTGCACGGCCTCAGTTCGACAGACGGACGGATGGCGGTGGCGACGGCGGGTTCGGCCCGCCGGCGGCTCACCGGCCCTGGTGGTACGCCGTCACGGCCGGTCTCACCAGCCCCAGCCACCACCCCAGCCCCAGCCACCGCCGCCCCAGCCGCCCCAGCCGCCGCGCCAGCCCCAGCCCCAGCCGCCGCCCCAGCCCCAGCCGCCTCCGCCGCTGATGATGATGAAGCCGAGGCGGGTGGCGTCACGGAACGAGCCTTGGGCCTGGATGGCCGGTGTCTCGTAGATAGCCTTCATGACCTGTTCCTCCGTCCAAGTTCACGACTGGACTGTTCGAGCGCGCCTGCGCGGCTCTGATGTCCGAACTCCATCGTGCGCGGGACGGGTTCAGTGACGGTTCACTGTCGGTTCGTCACCGTCGCCACACTCGGCGCCCGACCGGCGCCGGGTCGGGGTGACAGCCGGCGCGACGGACGCGGTGGTCAGCCCTCGAGGTAGGCGAGGACGGCGAGGACCCGCCGGTTGTCGTCCTCGGACGGCATCAGGCCCAGTTTGGTGAAGATGCTGTTGGTGTGCTTGCCGACGGCCTTCTCGGTGATCACCATCGCGGCGCCGATCGCCGCGTTCGACCGGCCCTGCGCCATGTGCGAGAGGACCTCGCGCTCGCGCGGGCTGAGGCGGTCCAGCGGCAGGCGACGGCGGCGGCTGTCGAGCAGGCGGGCAACCACCGTGGGATCGAGGGCCGTCCCGCCGGCGGCGACCCGCCGGACGGCGTCGACGAACTGGCCGATGTCGGAGACCCGGTCCTTGAGCAGGTAGCCGATGCCGCCCCGGCCGTCCGCGAGCAGCTCACGGGCGTAGAGCTGCTCGACGTACTGCGAGAGCACGAGCACCGGCAGCCCGGGGATGCGCTCCCGTGCCTCGAGCGCGGCGCGCAGGCCCTCGTCGGTGTGGCTCGGCGGCAGCCGGACGTCGACCACGGCGACGTCCGGGCGCAGCGTGACGAGCTCACGCACCAGCTGCGGGGCGTTGTCGACCGCGGCGACGATCTCGAAGCCGTGCGCCTCGAGCAGCCGGATGAGCCCGTCGCGCAGCAGTGCGAGATCCTCGGCGAGCACGACCCGCAACGGCCGCACGGGATCCGCGGGTTCCTCCGGCACTGACGGCACCTCCAGCTTCTCCGACTTCTCCGACTTCTCCGAATCCCGGGGTCTCCGGATCTCCGGGCCCTCAGGTCCGCGGGTCCGGAAGGACCGGGTCCGGCAGGACCGGACACGGCAGGACCGGACACGGCAGAGTGACCGTGATCCTCGTCGGTCCCCCGGCCGGGCTGTGCACAGACATCCGGCCGTCGAACGCCTCAAGCCGGCGCACCACCCCGCGCAAGCCCTGCCCGAGAGCGGGATCCGCCCCGCCGAGCCCGTCGTCCGCGATGACCACGATCAGCATCCTGCCGTCATAGCCGAACCGCACCGAGCCACACGCGGCCCGGCTGTGCTTGACGACGTTGGCCAGGCATTCCGCGGTCGCGAAGTAGACGGCCGACTCGACCGCCGCCGGCAGGCCGGCCGGGACGTCGCCGTCCACCCGGACCGGCAGCGACAGGTCCAGCGCGAGCGCGCGGATCCCCCCGGCGAGCCCCCGGTCGGCGAGCACCGAGGGGTGGATGCTGTGCATGACGGCCCGCAGGTCGTCGAGCGCGCCGACCGCGGACAGCCGGGCGTCGCTGAGCAGTTTCGCCGCCGCCACCGGATCGCTGTACAACAGGGCCTCTGCCATCCCGAGGTTCATCGCCAGCGAGACGATCCGGGCCTGGGCGCCGTCGTGCAGGTCCCGCTCGATCCGCTTGAGCTCGGCGGCCTGCCCGTCGAGCGCGCCACGGCGGGTGCGGGTCAGCGCGTCGACCCGCTCGGTGAGCTCACGCTCCCGCTCGGCGGGCATCAGCGCGACGATCCAGGTGTGGCCGGCGAGCACCAGGACGAGCCCGAGGATCGTCCAGACCGGCCAGAAGTAGCCGCCGCCGGACAGCGCCCACACCACCACGTCGACCGGGATGGCCAGCGCCGCCACCGCCCGGGTGGCGGCGAGCCACCGGCGCCGCCCCGGCGGTATCCGCCGGACCCCTCCGACGAGGATCGCGGCCCAGAAAACGGTGCCGATCCCGAACCACACCCAGCGCGGCCAGAAGTAGCCGCCGCCGACGGCCGCCCAGATCAGCAGCACGACGGCCCCGGCCGCCAGCCCGATCACGACCGGGGCCGCCACCTGTTCGCGCGCCCTGGCCGCCCGCCGGTGAGCCATCCACCTCGCCCTTTCTCTGGTCAGCTCGCCTCTTTCCGCCCCGGGTCGCGGACACTTGGGCGCGCTCCCCGGTTCCCGACAGGCCACACGAAGGCTCTCAGATGGCGAACTCGGGCCGGCGGGACGGCGGCAGGCCGGATTATCGAACCGTCGCCGCTGAGGGAACGCACTGAGGGAACGCACCGCGGGAACGCGCCGATCCCCCGGACCACGCACCGCGAGGAGCACAATCATGCGGAATTCCATCACCGTCGCCCGGCTGGCCCGCCAGGTCGAGGCGCGCCGGCGAACGGACGAGGGGACAACCGGGGGGACGGACGGCGGTGGCGGGGGACCCCGGCCGCGGGTCGTCGTCGTGGGCAGCGGCTACGCCGGGCTCGGCGTGCTGCGCCACCTGGAGGCGCGGCTGCCGGCCGCCGCCGCCGAGCTCGTGCTGGTCTCCCCCACGGATCATCTCCTCTACACCTCCCTGCTGCCCCAGGTGGCGGCGGGCGACATCGAGCCGAGGCACCTGGCGGTGTCCGTCCGCGGCGCGCTGCGCCGGACCGTGCCACACCTGGGCCACGCCACCGGGGTCGATCTCGGGCGCCGCGAGATCACGGTCGTCGGCATGACCGACGTCCCGTCCACGCTGCCGTGGGACCGGCTGGTGCTGGCCCCCGGGGCGCTCACCCGCACGTTCGACATCCCGGGGCTGGCCGAGCACGGGCTCGGGATGAAGAACCTGGCCGAGGCGGTCTACCTGCGGGACCACGTCCTGCGCCAGCTCGAGTACGCCGACGCGAGTGACTCGGACGCCGAGCGCCGCGCACGGTGCACGTTCGTCGTGGTCGGTGCCGGATACACCGGGACCGAGCTCGCCGCCCAGATGCGACGGTTCACCGTCGAAGCGCTCGGGCAGTTCCCCCGGCTCGACGCCGGGCAGGTCCGGTGGCTGCTGGTCGACCTCGCGCCCCGGGTGCTGCCCGAACTGGACGAGCACCTCGGTACCGGCGCGGCGAAGGTCCTGCGCGAACGCGGGGTGGAGGTACGGCTGGAGACCTCCGTGACCGAGGTGCGCGCGGACACGGTCACGCTCACCGACGGCGACGTCATCCCGGCGCACACGCTGGTCTGGTGCGCGGGGGTGACCCCCAACCCGCTGGTGAGCCGCCTGGGGGCGGAGACCGTGCGTGGGCGGCTGGTCGTCGACGAGTGTTTCCGGGTCCCCGGGACGGACGGCCTGTTCGCTCTCGGTGACGCGGCTGCGGTACCGGACGTGACGAAGGACGGCGCCCCCGCCGGGCAGACCGCCCAGCACGCGGTCCGGCAGGGCGCGGCGGCCGGGCGGAACGTCGCGGCGTCGCTGGGCCACGGCCGGATGCGCCCGTACCGGCACCGCGATCTGGGGTTCGTCGTCGATCTGGGCGGGGCGGACGCGGTCGCCAACCCGCTGGGCCTGCCGCTGTCCGGGCTGCCGGCGGCGGTGGTGACCCGGGGATACCACCTGCTCGCGCTCGGCGCCGGCGCCAACCGGGCCTACGTGACCGCCGACTGGCTGCTCGGCGCCGTGGTACGGCCGCGGATCGTGCAGCTCGGGTTCCTCCCGCCGCCGAACGCGACGATCGCGCGGGTCGAGCAGACGGAGCTGTACGGCGCGCCCTGAGTTCCCAGCGGTTTCCGACGGTTCCCGGCGGGCGGGTGGCCCCGTGTCGGTGGGTGCTCGCCAGTTGTGGGTACTCGCCGCCTCGCGGGGAACATCGCGGCTGTGAACATCATCCGCGCGCGGACGGCCCGGCTGCCGCTGGTCGCCGTGATCCTGGTGCTGATCCTGGTCGGCACCGGCTTCCTGATCGACGATGGCCCGGCGGGGATCCGCGACGAGGACACCTCCGCGGTCCGGTGGCTGGCCGGCCACCGGACCGCGTGGCTGGTGCGCGCGACCGAGGCCGCCACCTGGCTCGCCGACACCTGGATCGTGATCGCGGCGACCGCGGTCCTGGCCGCCGTCGCCGCCTGGCGGACCAGGGCCTGGTGGCTGCCGGGCGGGATCATCCTGCTGACCGCCGGCGAGACCGCCATCTACGAGATCTCCAACGCCCTGGTGGCGCGCCCGCGGCCCGCCGTGGAGCGGCTCGACCCCGGTGACCCGATGGCCAGCTACCCCTCCGGCCACGTCGCCGCCTCGGTCTGCCTCTACGGCGGCCTCGCCCTCATCCTGCTGCACGTCGCCCGCCGCCACCCCCGGCCCGGCCGGGGCCCCGGCGCGGCGCGGGTCGGGGCGGGACGGGTCGGGGCGGCACGGACCGGCGCGGCTCAGGCCCGGGTGGCGCGGGCCGGGGCGGCGGTGGCGGTCGCCGCCGCCGTCGCGGTGCCGCTGATCGTGGCCTTCTGCCGGACGTACCGGGGCATGCACCATCCCAGCGACGTCCTGGCCGGCGCGTTCCTCGGTGCCTGCTGGCTGGCCGCCGTACATCGCGGCGTCCTGGCCCGCGCGTTCGCGCCGGATGGCCGGGAAGGGCGGTCCGCCGGCCTGCGCCCGATCGGCGGCGCGGCGCGCCCGGCACACCCAATGTGAGCGCGCCCGGGTGCCGGGGCGGCGACCCGGCGGGGCCGACACTGTTCCGGGCCCCGCCGGGCCGCGGACGGAGGGGGACAGGTGGGGGACGCCGACGCCCACGGGACGGCCGCCGGGGCGGCGGCGCCCCGCATAGACCTGCGCGGTGTCGGCCGGCACTACGCCGGCGGCGAAGCCGGGGTGACCGCGCTCGAGGACGTGGACCTGCGGGTCGAGGGCAGCGCGTTCGTGGTCGTCCTCGGGCCGTCCGGCTGCGGGAAGACGACGCTGCTGAACCTGGTGGGCGCGCTCGACATCCCGACCACGGGCACCGTCCGCCTCGGCGGGGCGGACCTGACCCGGTCCTCGCGCCGGGAGCGCCGTGAGATCAGGCGGCACACGGTGAGCTTCGTGTTCCAGTCGTTCAACCTCTTCCCCGCGCTCACCGCGCGGGAGAACGTCCGGTTCGGGGCCGACGTCGCGGGTCGGCCGCGGGCCCGCGAGGTCACCGAGGAGGTCCTCGCCGATGTCGGGCTGACGCCCCGCGGCGGTCACTTCCCCCACCAGCTCTCCGGCGGGGAGCAGCAACGGGTGGCGATCGCCCGCGCGCTGGCCACCGGCAACCCGATCCTGCTCGCGGACGAGCCGACCGGCGAACTCGACTTCCACACCGGGGTCCAGATCCTCGTCCTGCTGGAGGCTCAGACGGCCGCCGGGCGCACCGTCGTGGTAGTGACCCACAACCGGGAGATAGCCCGCATCGCGGACCGGGTGGTCGAGCTGTCCAGCGGGCGGATCGTCGCGGACGGGCCGCCGCCGGGCGGGCGCGTGCCGGTCGGCGACCTGCGGTGGTGAGCGGCGGCGGCACGCGCCCGGTGGTGAGCGCCCGGTGGTGAGCGGCGGCGGTCGGCGTGGGGCGGTGCTCGGGGAGACACCCGGCGGTGAGGGCCACCGCGTGACACCCGGCAACGGGAACGGCGGCCGGGGCGCGGCGCCCGGTGGCGGCCGGCGCGGCGCGGCCGCCGGGGATGACGGCGGGCCGGGCCGGGGCGGCGCGGGCTCGGCCCGGCTGTGGCTGCGGTGGTCGTGGCGTGACCTGCGGGCGCGGCTGCTGCTGGTGGTGGCGCTCGCCGCCGTCATCGGCGAGGGGACCGGCCTCTACGCCGGCCTGACCAGCACGTCACGCTGGCGCCACGAGTCCTACGACGCCAGCTTCGCCGGCCTGCACGTGCACGACCTGCGGATCAGCGTGGACGCGGGCGCCACGGTGCCGCGGGGGCGGCTGCGCGACGTCGTCGCGGCCCTGCCCGACCCGGCCGCCGTGGCGGCGAGCGCGGAGCGCCTGCTGTTCCCCACCGAGATCGAGACGGGCCGGCCGGGGCACCCGGACGTGCTCGTCCGCGGCGAGGTCGTCGGCGTCGACCTGACCGCGCGCCCGCTCGTGGACGGGGTCGCGGTGGACGGGATCTCAAACGCCGCCGGCCGGGCGCTCACCCCGGCCGACCGCGGGCGGCCCGTCGGCGTGCTGGATCACGGCTTCGCCCGGGCCAACCACCTGCCCTCGACCGGCACGGTCCGGATCAGCGGGGACCGCGCGATCGACTACGTCGGCGAGGGACAGTCACCGGAGTACTTCGTGCTGCCCGGCGAGCAACCCGGGCTGATCACCCAGGCGGGCTTCGGCGTGCTCTACACCTCACTGGAGACCGCGCAGAACCTCGCCGGCGAACCGGGGGCGGTCAACGACCTCGTCCTCACCGCGCGGCCCGGGACCGACGTCGCGACCCTCCAGCGCCAGCTCACCGCGGCCGTCGCCGAACGGCTCCCCGGGGTGAGCACCACGATCACCAACCGCGACGACATCGCGTCCCGGCAGATCATGTACGACTCGATCGAGAGCAACCAGGCGCTGTGGAACGCGCTGGCGCTACTCGTCCTGGTCGGCGCCATGTTCGCCGCGTTCAACCTGGTGGGACGGGTGGTGGACACGCAGCGCCGGGAGATCGGCATCGGCATGGCGCTCGGGGTGCCGTCCCGGCTGCTGGCGTTGCGGCCGTTGCTGCTGGGGCTGCAGATCGGGATCCTCGGGGTCCTCGCCGGACTGGTCACGGGAATGATCATCACCGCCGCGATGGGCGCGATGCTGCGCGACGTGTGGCCGCTGCCGGACTGGCGCACCGGCTTCCAGGCCGGGGTGTTCGCCCGCGCCGCGGTCGTCGGGCTGCTGCTGCCGCTGGTCGCGGCGGTCCACCCGGTGTGGCGGGCGGTGCGGGTCGAGCCGGTGCGGGCGATCCACGCGTCGGCCATCTCCGGTTCCAGCCGGCCCCGCGGCGGCCCGCGGCGGCTCCGGGGCCACAGCCACGGCGACGGCCGCGGGGGCGGCCGGGACCGGAGACGCGGGTTCCCGTTGCCCGGGGGGAGCCTGACCCGGATGCCGGCGCGCAACCTGGCGCGCGCGCCGCGGCGGATGCTGCTCACCGCCCTGGGGATCGCCGCGGCGATCACGGCGCAGGTGGTGTTCACCGGCCAGCTCGACACCTTCACCCGGACGACCAACGCCGCCGAGGCGGAACTGACATCCACCAGCCCCGACCGGCTGCGGGTGACGCTGCCGTCGGTGCAGCCCGTCACCTCACCCACCGTCACCGCCGTCACCGGCTCACCGGCGGTCCGCGGCTCCGACGCCACGCTCGCCCTGCCCACCAGGCTGCTCGGCCCGCCCGGGTCGACACCACGCCAGCCGATCGACACCCTGACCTACATCCTGGACGTCGACAACCGCGTCTGGTCGCCCTCCGTCACCGAGGGCAGCACGACGGGCGGCCTGCTGCTCGCCGCCAAGGCCGCCCACGACCTGGGCGTGGGCGTCGGCGGGACGGTCGTGCTGCGCCATCCACGCCGGGCCGGGGACGGCTACCGGACGGTCGACACCCCGCTGCGCGTCGCCGGCATCCACAGCTTCCCGGTCCGCTCGGTGGCCTTCCTCGACGCCGCCGACGCCGGCTCCTTCGGCCTCACCGGCCTGACGAACGTGCTGACCGTCCTGCCCGCGCCCGGTTACAACCAGGTCGAGGCGATGCGCGCGCTCGCGGCCGTCCCCGGGGTCGGCTCCGTCGTCCCCGCGACGGGGAGCATCGAGGAGATCCGGGCGCTGTTGCGCACGTTCGTCGGCATCCTGCGGATCGCCGAGATCGCGGTGCTCCTGCTCGCCCTGCTGATCGCCTACAACGCGATGAGCATCTCGATGGACGAGCGCCGCCGGGAACAGGCGACGATGCTCGCCTTCGGGCTGGCACCGGGCCGGGTGCTGGCGCTCGCCGTCGCCGAGAGCGCGCTGATCGGCCTGCTCGGGACCCTGATCGGCCTGGTGGCCGGCTACTGGACGCTGCGCTGGAGCGTCGAGGTCCTGCTCGCCGACACCCTGCCCGACCTGGGAATCCGGGCCGTGCTGTCGGTTCCCACCCTGCTGACCACCCTGCTGCTGGGAGTCGTCGCGGTCGCCGTCGCCCCTCTGCTGTCCGCCCGCCGGGTGCGCAGGATGGACGTCCCGTCCACCCTGCGGGTGATCGAGTAGGGGACGTTCGGGCCACGCCGAAGCGAGTTGCCAAGCCGGCCGAATGGAGCGGCTGCGACAACTCGCATCGGCTCGGTGGGCCAGCTGACCCCGGGTCCGATCCCCATCCCGGGGTCAGCGGGCGCGGGACATGCGGTCGGGGCGCAGGACCAGTTCGACGCCGAGCAGCTCGATGCGCGGGGCGCCGTCGCCGTCGAGCACCGCGACGTCGCAGTGGGCGTGGACGCCGTCGATCCCGCGGGCGTGCACCACCCCGCGCGCCGGCTCGCGCAGCAGGCCGGGCCGGTGGATCCGGCACTCGCGGACGGCGATGGGAATGGCGCCGCCGAGCGCCCGCCACGCCCAGAGGCCGGCGAGCTGCATCCCGCCGTCGAGCGCGGCGACGTCGAAGTACCAGTCGGCGCCGCCCCAGGCCAGCTCGTCGACGCCGACCACGGTCCCCTCGGCACCGTCGGGTGACATGCCCATCAGCCAGGTGATCGCGTGGAAGCGCGGGCCGTGGAAGAGGGCGTCCTGGCCGTAGATGCGGTCGCGGTGGCGGGCCGACTCCTCGGGATGGTCCACCAGGCCGGCGGGCGTCGGCCACCGCTCACCGGACGCCGGCGGCGACTGTTCGGGCCCGGACCCGGCGGGCCCGAACCTGGCGGAGTAGTGCGGCACGCCGCCCTCGCCGTCCACCCGGAGCAGGGTCTCCCCCGGCTGGCGGCCCGGCGCCGCGACGACGGCGAACCGGTGGCCGCCGCGGGCCAGCTCGGGCAGCGCGATCTTGCGCAGGACCCGCAGGTCCCTCAGCGTCACGCCGGCGGCGACGGCGGGGCTCAGCACGAGCGCGCCGCGGGCCAGCCAGTCGAGCGCCATCGCCAGCGGGAGGACGGCCGTCCCGGCCGGGCTGTGGTCGACGAGCCAGGGCTGCGCGCCCGCGCGCACCGCGAGCTCACCGAGGACGCCCGCGGTCCGGCCCCGGCCGGCCCCGCCGATCACGCTCGCGTCACAGCTGGCGATCATGACGCGGGTGGCCCCGGCGTTCGTGGCGGGGGCGCCGTCCGGTGCGCCCGTCAGCTCGTCGGCGAACGCCTGCGCCCCGCGGGGCAGCGGGATCGGTGGGATGCCGCGCCGGGTGAACGCCTCGGCGAGCAGTGAGCCGACCATGCCGCCGGCCCACGGTCCCCAGGCGATCGACCGGACCAGGCAGTCGGGATGAGCGGCCTGGTAGGCCGAGCCCACGTGGTCGAGGGTGGCGTTGGCCATCGCGTAGTCGCTCTGGCCCGGGTTGCCGAACCACCCGGCGACCGAGGTGAACAGGCAGAGCAGCCGCAGCGGGTCGCCGGCGAGCTCCTCGAGCAGGACGCGCAGCCCACCGACCTTGGTGTCGAAGACCCGGGCGAAGTCGTCGTCGGTCTTGTCGACGATCAGCCGGTCCGCGAGGGCCCCGGCGCCGTGGACGAGCCCGTGCACGGGCCCCCACTCGCGCCGCGCCTCGTCGAACGCGGCCGCGACGGCGCCGGAGTCGCGGACGTCCAGGCAGTGGTAGCGGACGGGCGCGCCGATCTCGGCCAGGGTGGCGAGCGTGGCTCGGACCTCCCGGACCGCGAGGATCTCCCGGGCCCGCGCCCGCAGCCGCGCCGGCCCGCCCGCGGTGCCCGACGCCCGGGCCAGCGCACGGACGAGCGCCGGCTCGTCGCCCGCCTCCGCCAGCCCCGGCGGCTCGTCGGTCAGCTCCGTCCGGCCCAGCAGGACGAGCCGGGGCCGGTGCCGGCGCGCCAGCTCGACGACGCCGGCGGCCGTCACCCCGCGGGCCCCGCCGGTCACGGCGATCACCGTCTCCGAGCCGATCTCCAGCGTGGCGCGAGTGCCACCCGCTGACTCGTCCGCGGCCGCGGCTCCGACCGCGCCGGTGGCTGCGGCCGCGTCCCCGGCCGGCTCTTCGTCCGCGGGGAGCACGACCGGGACCAGCCTCGTCCCGTCGGCGCGCAGTGCCACGACGGGCGAGTCGCCCCCGCGCAGCAGTTCGGCGGCGACGGCGGCGGCGAGCGCGGTCGGCGACCGACCGGCGCGCTCGCAGTCGAGGGCCTTCACCGCGACCGACGGCCACTCGGCGGCCGCGGTGCTGGCGAGCGCGGCCAGACCGCCCAGCCACGCCCGGTCGCCTGACGCCCCACGGAGCCCGAGATCACCACCGGTGTCCTGCACCGTGACGAACACGGCCGCGCCCCGGCCGCCCGGGTCGGCGTCCTCGGTGAGGCCGGAACCCGCGACAGCACGGGCCCAGTCGAAGGCGTCCCGCTGGACCGCGAGCATCGCGCGGGCGTCGGCGTCCGGGCCGGTAAGGCCGCCGAGCAGGACCACACCGCCGCGGTCGCGGGTGAGACCGGCCGCGGGCCGCCCGCCCACCGCGAGCTCGGCGGCGACGCCCGCGTGGGTGAGCTCGTCCACCAGGGCCGTGCCGACGCCACTGCCGCCGTCGACGACAGCCAGCGGACGCCCGCGCAGGCCACGCATGGCCAGGCCGGGTGCCGGCGCCTTCTCGAGGCCGGCGACGAACCTGCTCAGGCGAAAGGGGGCACCACCGGCCGTCCCGGGGACGGTGGAGGCCAGCCCGGGGCCGGCACCAGGTGAGTCCGGGCCGGCACCCGGCGCGGCGGTGCCGCCGGTGCCGGGTGGCTCCGGGTCGGCGTCGGGGGCGGTATCGCCGCCCGGTGCGCCCAGGCGCTGCCGGATCAGTTCCACGACCTCGCCGAGGGTGCGCAGCGAGGCGAGCTCGGCGATCGCGTCAGTCTCGCTGACGTCGACCACGACGTCGCCGACCTGCTGCCGCAGCGCGGAGAGGATCTCGACCTTCTTGAGCGAGTCGATGCCGAGATCGCCCTCGAGCTCCATGTCGGTGTTGAGAACCTCCTTCGGGTATCCCGTGCGCTCCGAGACCACGTCGAACAGGAGGTCTGTCACCTCTTCCGGGGTCATCCCGGCCGGCGCCGGCCCGTTCGTGGATCCGTCACCTGGCGTGGATCCGCCGCCTGGCACAGCCCCGCCACCTGGCACAGCCCCGTCGGCAGGCGCGGGCCCACCGGCAGCCGCGGATCCGACGACCGGCTCAGGCGCGACGACCGGCGCGGATCCACCGGTCGGCGCGGCCCCGGCCGCCGGCGCGGGCGGCATCGCCGGTGCCGGTGCCGGTGCCGGAGGAGGCGGCTCAGCCGGTGACGACGTCGGAGGCGCTGCCGGGCCGGCGAAGGCGGTGGCCGCGGCCGGGCCGCGCGGTTCAGCCGGTGGTGGCGCGACCGCGGGCGGCGTGGGCGCGCCGGCCGGTCCGAAGCTCACGGCGTCCACGACCCGCGGGTTGCTGGCGGGGCCGTCGTCGGCCGGTGCGCCGGCCAGCCAGGAGCACACCGCGCCGGTCATGCGCAGGAACTCCAGGTGCGTCTCGGTCATGAGCCGCTGGTAGGTGGTGTGGGCCGCGGCGGTCTGCCGGTGGGTCCGCTCGACCGCTCCCGCCCACCCGGCCGCCAGCCGGAGCGGCTCGTCCGGGCCGGCGGCCAGCGCCGGCGGAGCCACCGACTCCGGCGCCACGGCGGGCTCCGGCGGGGCGGCCGTCGGCCCCACGGCGGGATCCGGGGCAGGGTCCGAGGCGGGTCCCGCCGCGGGGCCCGGTGTCGGTGCCGACTCGAAAGCCGGCGTCGGGCCGGCGAAGGGGGCCGCGGTCATCACCTCGGGAGTGTCACCGTCGGGTGGCGCCATGGCTTCGACGGCTTCGGGACCAGCCCCGGAGGCGGCGGAGGGCGCGTGCCCGTTGGAGGCGGAAGGCACCTGTCCGTTCGGCGCGGAGGTCACCTGCCCGTTCGACCGGGCCTGCGGACGTCCGCTGTCGGGCTCGTTCCAGACGAAGCCGTTGGACGAGTGGGCGTTCCCGGACGTGTCCGGGGCGGCCGGGGCGGCCAGCAGCTCGGGCGACGGGTAGTAGCGCCCGTAGTTCGACCCGTCGATCTTCACGGTCATCACCGGCTCCCGTCGCTCGGGTGCGCCCCGGGCCGCCCACAGGCGGTCGAGGTCGAGATCCAGGCCCAGGACGGCCAGCCGTCCCAGTGCCGACATCAGCGTCGCGTCGCCGTCCTGGCCGCGGCGTTCCAGGCTGATCGCCGCGTGCTCCCGCCCGTCGAGAATCTGGTCGACCAGGCCGGTGAGCGTGCCCCCGGGGCCGACCTCGACGAAGGTCCGCAGGCCGTCGGCGTACAGGGCCTCGATCTGGTCGACGAAGCGGACCGGGGTGGTGAGCTGGTCGACGACGCGCTCCCGGACGGCCCTCGGGTCGTCCGGGTAGGGACGTCCGTCCTCTCCCGCGTAGACCGCGAACCGCGGGGCCCGGATCTCGAGCTCGTCGACGAAGCGGCGCAGTGGGTCTCGCGCGCCGTCGAGCAGGGGGCTGTGGAACCCGGCGGCCGTGTCGAGCCGGCGGGTGGTGATCCCCGCGGCGGCGAGCCGTCGGGCGGCGGCGACCACGCCGTCCGGCGTCCCGGAGAGGACGACCTGCCGCGGCGCGTTCAGATTGGTCATCCAGACGTCCTGGCCCAGCTCGCCCTGGGTGGCCCCGCCGGCGCCGGGCTCGGGGGCGCCGAGGGCGGCGGTGACCTCGGCGGGCGTCGCCCCGGCGGCGAGCATCCCGCCGGGTGCCGCCGCGGCGGCGTCGCGGACGAGCTCCCCCCGGCGGCGCGCGAGCGCGACCAGGGACGCGGCGTCCAGAACGCCCGCGGCGCACAGCGCGGCCAGTTCCCCGAAGCTGTGCCCGGCGGCGGCGCGGGGCCGCACGCCGACGTCGGTGAGGATCTCGAGCAGGGCGAGCTCGTGCACCGCGAGTGCCGGCTGCGCCCATTCGGACGCGGTGAGCGCGTCCCGCTGGGCGGCGAGCTCTGATTCGTCGAACACCGGCGGCGGGAACACCGTGTCGGCGACGGTGCCCGCGCGGGCAGCGGCCCCGGCGGCAGCCCCGGTGCCGGTGCCGGTGTCCGTGTCGGCGCCGAACCGCAGGGCACCGAACCGGTCCCACACCCGGCGCGCGGCGGGATGGCGCAGCGCCAGGTCCCGGCCCATCCCGAGGTACTGGCTGCCCTGCCCGGGAAAGAGGAACGCCAGCCGGTCGCCGGCGTCGCCGGCGGGCCGGCCCGCGTCGACCTGGTAGTGGACGCCGAGCGGGTTCGTGAACGACTCGTCGGGGCGGCGCGCCACCAGCGCGGCCGCCTGGTCGAGCCGGGCCGCGAGCTGCCGGGTGCCGGCGGCGGCGACGGCGAGCCGGACCGGCTGGCCGGGGTCGAAGGAACGCTGGCTGGCCCAGGCGAGCGCCGCCGTGCGACCGGAGTCGAGGGACCGGTCGTCCTCGTCCGGCAGGTCGATCGCGCGCAGCGCGGCGAGGATCTCCGGCCCGTCCGCGCCGCTGAACAGCACGAGCTCACTGCCCGCCGCCGCCGGCCCGGCCGCTTCGACGCGCCCGGCCCCACCCGGCGCCGCGTCGTTCGCGACGGACCCGTCGTCGTTCGCGACGGACCCGTCCACGACGGAGCGCGACAGTGTCCCGGCGGCCAGTGGCGCGCCGGCCGTCGTCGGGGCCGGCGACCGCGGTGCCTCCTCCAGCGCGATGTGGAAGTTGATCCCGCCGAACCCGAAGCTGGAGACCGAGGCCCGGCGTGGGTGGTCCGCGGGCTCGGCCCACGGGCGTCCCGCCGTGTTCAGGTAGAAGGGGCTGGTCTCCAGGCCGAGGTCGGGGTTCGGCTCGGTCACCTTGATCGTCGGGGGCAGCGCCCGGTGGTGCAGCGCGAGGACCGTCTTGATCAGGCCGGCCGCGCCGGCCGCCGACTTGGTGTGCCCGACCTGCGATTTCACCGACCCGAGCGCGCACCAGCGGTGGTCGCCGGCCCGGGCGTCCCCGAAGACCTCGGTCAGCGCGGTGACCTCCGTGCGGTCGCCGACCACGGTGCCGGTGCCGTGCGCCTCGATGAGCTCGACGGTCGCGGGGCTGTAGCCGGCGTCGAGGTAGGCGGCGTGCAGCGCCCGGATCTGGCCGCCCGGGGTCGGGGCGTAGATCGCGGAGCCGTGGCCGTCCGAGGACGCGCCGATGCCCCTGATCACCGCGTAGATCCGGTCGCCGTCGCGTTCGGCGTCGGCGAGCCGTTTGAGGGCGACCATCGCCACGCCCTCGCCGAGCAGCGTGCCGTCGGCGTCGGCGGCGAAGGGACGGCAGTCCTGGGTGGGCGAGAGGGCGGGCGTCCGACAGAAGCTGACGAAGGTGCACGGGTTGTTCAGGGCGTCGACGCCACCCGAGATGATCATGTCGGCGCGGCCGAGGGCGAGCTCGTTGACGGCTGCGGAGACGGCCGCGAGCGAGCTGGCACAGGCGGCGTCCACCGTGTAGTTCACACCGTGCAGGTCGAGCCGGTTGGCGACCCGCCCGGCGACGATGTTGCCGAGGCCGCCGGGCAGCGTCGCCTCCTGCCAGCGCGGATAGTCCTTCATCATGTAGTCGCAGATGTGGTCCGCGTCCGGGTGGGAGAACCCGAGGTCGCGCAGCGAGCGGTACCACATCGGCCGGCCGAGCCGGATGTAGATCTCGCTGAGGAGCTCCAGGTTGCCGCTGCCGAGGATGATCCCGAACCGGCCGCGGTCCGCCTGCTCGTAGCGGTCGCCGAGGGCGTCGCGCAGCGTCTGGTCGGCCACCTTGAGCGCGAACAGCTGGGCGGTGTCGGTGGCGGGGATGATGCTCGGCGGGATGCCGAACTCGGTCGGGTCGAAGTCGACGAGCGGCAGGAACGACCCGCGGCGCACGTAGGTCTTGTCGAGCAAGGACGGATCGGGGTCGTAGTAGTCCTCAGGAAGCCAGTGGGAGCGCGGGACGTCGGTGATCAGGTCCTCGCCACGCAGGATCGAGTCCCAGAACCCGGGCGCGTCGGTCGAGCCCGGCATGATCGCGCCGACGCCGACGACGGCCACAGGCACCTGCGGCGACGTCCGCGCCGCGGTGGTGGTTGTCATGTCTGGTGTGCTCCTCTCGTCGCGGGCGCGAGGCTCAGCTGGGTTCGGGCGCGAGGCGCCGTGGCGGGAACACCGGCTCGCCCACCGGAAGCCCGCAGGTGCGGAACTGGTGGGCCCGGGTCACCACGGCGGCGCCCTCCAGCAGGTTCAGCGCGATCTGCACGACCGTGCGGTTGGCGGGCTCGGCGAGGAAGCTGCCGGCGACCCAGCGGTTGAACGCCCCCATCGCCGGGCCGCACCAGATCTGGTAGTCGGTGCGCCGGCTGCCGTCGCCGGCCAGCGCCCACCGGCCCGAGTTGCCCAGGTACCAGCGGAACACCAGCGCCATCCGGTGCTTGGGGTCGTTCTGCGCGCGGGTGAGCTGGCCGGGGTCGCGGGTCTGCCAGTACTCGGCCGTGGACCGCCAGACGTCGTCCAGGGCCAGGCCGAAGACGTCCCGTTCGAGCTTCGCCCGCTCGGCGCCGACGATGTCGTCGAGGCCCCCGTGCCGGCGGTACGCCTCGTAGAGCAGTCCCGCCCGGTTCGCGAACATGGTGCCCCGGTGCAGGACCTGCACCTTCGCCCCGAGCTCGAACATGTCGGCCGCGGGCGCCATCGCCACGTCGGCGATGTCCGCGCCGGCGAGCATCGCCTTGGCGTCGTCGGACTGGCCCGACTCGACGCTGAGCTGGTTCACCGACCCGGTCAGCACGTAGGCGGCGCCGAGCGCGAACGCCGCCGCGACGCCCCGCGGCGTGCCCAGGCCACCGGCCGCGCCGATCCGGGGGATGGTGCGCAGCCCGAACCGCTCGACCACCCTGTCCCGCACGGCCTGCACCGCCGGCAGCAGCACGGCCAGCGGACGTCGGTCGGTGTGCCCGGCGCTGTCCGCCTCGACGGTGATGTCCTCGGCGACGGGCAGCCCGGCCGCGAGCTCGGCCTCCTCGGCGCTGAGCTGGCCGGCGTCCACCAGCGCGTGCAGCAGCGGCGCGGGTGGCGGCGACATGAACAGCTCGGCGACCTCCGGGCGGGAGATCTTCGCGAAGACCCTGGTCCGGCGCACGACGCTGCCGTCGGGCGCGCGCCGCAGCCCGGCGGCCGCGCACCGCACCACCGCCGGGGTGAGGGTCATGAACGCCGAGGCCGACACGCACGGGACGCCGTGACGCAGCAGCATCTCGGCGGCGCCGTTCTCCAGGCGTGCGTCGCCCGGGGAGTGCAGCAGGTTGACTCCCCAGTTGGGACGGCCGCCGAGCGCGCGGGCCAGGGTGGTCACCGCCTGCTCGACCCGCTCGAGGGGCAGGCCGCCGGACCCGAAGAAGCCGAGCATGTCCGCCCGCGCCATGGCGATCACCAGGTCGGTGGTGGCGATGCCGGTCGCCATCTCGCCGGCGATGTAGGGGAAGCGGACCTGGTGCGCCCGGGTGAACGTCCGGTCGCCGAGCCACTCCGGGTACACCGGCGGCAGCATCCCGACGACCGTGGCCGTGGCCGGCCCCCGACCGGCTACCTGCCCGCCCAGCCCGGCGCCCAGCCCGCGGCCCGGGGCCGACAGCACGTGTACGGGCTGCCTGATCCGGCGGGCGCAGTCGAGCAGTCCCGGCCGGTCGAACACGGCCGGGTACGGGCCGGGGATCCAGACCAGCCCGGCCTCGGCGGGCGCGCCCGCGGTCGTCGGGACGGCGGCCACCGGGACGGTGGTCACCGGGACGGCCCCGGGACCGGCTCGCGGGCGGTCCGCCGCTCACGTTCCGCCCGGGCCCGGGCCAGCGCCTCCAGCCCGTCGCCGGTCGCGGTGGACGGCCGGGCGTCGGCCAGTCCGGGCTCGACGAGGTCGCCGACGCCGAGCGCGGCGAGCAGGTAGTCGCGGTCGATCCGCCGGCCGCCCGGCCGCTCCCCGAGGACGGTCCGGGCCCGGGTGTCGTCGAAGGTGTGCCGGTGGCGCAGATAGGAGGAGAAGCCCGGCAGCAGGTCGACCATCCGCTCGACGCGCGTCTGGTCCGCGGGCGGCTCCGGGACGGCGACCAGGTGCGCGGGGAAGAAGCCCTCGAACAGGTCGATGATCTCCGGCAGCGTGACCTCGGTGTCGCCGACGATCTGGTAGGTCGCGACGCCGGCGGGCTGCGGGTGGTCGGCTATCCGCGCCATGTCGCGGGCCGCGTCCTCCACCGCCATCACGTTGAGTCGCGCCAGCGGGTCGGCGACCATCCGCACCGTCGGGCGCGTGGCGCCGTCCAGCTCGGCGGGGGTGAGCGTGACCTCGGCGGCCATCGAGACGATCATCATGACGGACCGCGCGACCACGTCCAGGGTGTGCGGTGGGAGATCGGGGCCCGGCGGGAGGTCGGTGAGCAGCAGGCTCGGGCGGAACACCACCGCCGACCGGCCGTGCCGGGCCGCCCACTCCCGCACGAGGACCTCGGCGTCGTGCTTCGACCGCTCGTAGGCGTTCTCGAAGCCCTCCGACGCGTCCAGGTCGTCCTCGTAGACGACCCGGGCGGAACGCGCGCCGGCCACGAAGGCGGTGCTGACGTGGAACAGCGCCGGGCGGTGCGGCCCGGCGGTGACCAGGTCGAGCACGTGCCTGGTGCCGTCGACATTGGCGCGGTGCAGCTGACCGGGATCGCCGGCGAGCGCGGTGTCCGCCGCGCTGTGCCACACCGCGTGGACGTCCTCGGCCAGCTCGCGGAACGCCCGGGCGTCGAGGCCGAGCGCGGGCTGCGCGACGTCCACCTCGACGACCCGGAGCCGACGCGGGAGGTCCGCGATCAGCGCCGGGCCGGCGCCGGTCACGGTGAGGAAGCGCCGGACCCGGTCGAGCGCGTCGGGCGAGCCGGCGTGCGCGAGCAGCACCAGCCGGCGCCCCCGGTCGAGCAGCTCGCGGACGAGCCGCACCCCGAGAAAGCCGGTGCCGCCCGTGATCGCCACCTCGCCGCCGGTCGCATCCATACCGGTCACCCCCTGCCGGTCGGCCACCCGGCGGGCACCGGGTCGTCGACCGACCCCGCCCCGCCGCCCAAGGCACCGTCACGCACCGCTGCGCGTTCTTTACCAGCGGTACCCACTCCGACCTCGTGCGTACCCGCGCGGGCGGATGGGGCGGTTCGCCCGCGCGGGTCGCGGAGAAGCGGGTCGGCGGGAGGCGGGTCGTCAGAGAGCGGGCCGGTGGGGAGCGGGCCGGTGGGGAGCGGATCGCCGGAGGATCAGCGGCGCGCCGCCTCGGCGCGGGCGACGACGCCGATGTCCGCCTGGTCGGTGAACAGCCCGTCGATGCCCGCCCGCAGGTAGGTCACCTGCTCGTCGATGCCCCGGCCGAAGTCGCTCGGGCTGGTGCCCCGCCGCAGCTCGCCGGGCAGGAAGGAGTTCTCCGCCCGGAACGTGTACGGGTGCACCAGCAGGCCGGCGGCGTGCGCGTTCGCGACGAGCGGGGTCGGCGCGCCGAGCTTCCCGTCGGTGCCGACCGGGATGACCTGGGCCTTCTCCGGCCCGATGCCGTTGGCGTAGGCCGCGATCGCCTTCAGGCCGGCGGGGGTGACCAGATCGGCGTAGGTCCGCGGGTCACCGGCGGCGACGAGGTCGTAGGGCGCCCCGCTCGCGCTCAGCAGTTGGACGGCGGACGTCCGCAGCCCGAGGCGGCGCAGCTCCGCCAGGTTCGTCGTCTCGAAGGACTGGACGAACACCGGCGCGGTGCGGGTGTTCAGGCCGTAGCGGTTCAGCAGGTCCAGCAGCCGCTTCTCCAGCGGGAGACCGGCCTTCTGGAAGTAGGTGGGGTGCTTGGTCTCCGGGTAGACGCCGATCTCGCGGCCGAGCTCCGCCGAGAGCCGCTTACGCAGGTCGAGAACCTCGATGAGGGTCGGGATCTCGAACCGCCCGTCGTACATCGTGTTCTCCTGCCGGATCTCCGGCAGCCGCTCCTTGGCCCGCAGCGTCTTGAGCTCGGCGAGGGTGAAGTCCTCGGTGAACCAGCCGGTGACCGGGACGCCGTCGAGCGTCTTCGTGGCCTTGCGAGCGGCGAACTCGGGCCGGTCGGCGACGTTCGTCGTGCCGCCGATCTCCGGCTCGTGCCGGCAGACGAGCTGGCCGTCCTTCGTCGCCACCAGGTCCGGCTCGACGAAGTCGGCGCCCAGGCGGGCGGCGAGCTCGTAGGAGGCCAGGGTGTGCTCGGGCCGGTAGCCCGAGGCACCGCGGTGCCCGATCACCAGGATCCGGTTCCCCCGGCCCTGGGCCGCCGCGGACGGCGCCGCCGGCGCCGTCACCGCCGCTGACGCGGCCGTCGCCGTGGCCGCGACCAGCGGCGCGGCGGCGAGCCCGGCGATCAGACCACGCCGGCCCACGCCACGCCGGCCCACGTCATGCCGGCCGTCACTCGCGCTTGTGCCCGTCTCAGACGCCACAGATTCTCCAACGCGGCGGCGGCGGCCCTCGCCGACGGCGCGCGCACTCAGCGAAGCAATCACCGCGAACGGTGGCATAGATCGAACATTGCCCCGCGCGGTCGAACTCCGGTCCAGCCCGCGAACCGTCGGGGAGGGAAAGCCGACGCGAAGGCGACATTCCGGTGAACTCCGGGTGGCATGTCGCCCGAGCGACACGGCCACGCCGGCCGATCCGTGACGATCACCCCGTGCGCCCGAAGCGAGCCCTCGCCATCGCGCTGGCCGTGCTGCTGCTGGCCGGGATCGCCGCGCTCGCCGTCGTGCCGCGGCTCGGCGGGTCCGACGGCGAGCTCACGACCGTGCGCGCCCTGGTCGGTTCGGAGAAGCGGTCGTTCCTGAACGACCCCGACGTCACCGCGGCCCTCGCCGACGCCGGGTACCGGCTCGAGGTCGACGTCGCCGGCAGCCGGGACATCGCCACCAACCGGGACCTGACCGGCTACGACCTCGTCTTCCCCGCCAACACCCCGCAGGCCGACCGCATCCGCCGCGATCACGGTGTCACCCGGTCCAGCATGCCGTTCTCCTCCCCGATGGCGATCGCGACGTTCCGGCCGATCGCCGACCTGCTGACCCGCGCCGGGGTGGTGCGGACCGAGGGCGGCACGTCCTACTTCGAGCTGCGCGCCTACCTGGACCTCGTCGCCGCCGGGACCCGCTGGTCCGACCTGCCGGGCGCCGCCGCCGTCTACCGGACGGACCGCTCGGTGCTCATCGGGTCGACGGACGTCCGCACGTCGAACTCCGCGGCGCTCTACCTCGCGCTCGTGTCCTACGTCGCGAACGGCGACGAGGTCGTCACCGACGCGCGCACCGCCGACCGGATGGCGGATCTCGCCGCCGGCCTGTTCCTGCGGCAGGGCTACCTGGACGCCACCTCCGCCGAGCCGTTCGACGACTTCCTCTCCATCGGGATGGGCAAGGTCCCACTCGTGATGATCTACGAGGCGCAGTTCCTGGAACGGGTCCGGGCCGCGGACGGCTCGATCACCCCGGACATGCTCCTCCTCTATCCCACCCCGACGATCTACGCCCGGCACACGGTCGTCCCGCTCACCGACGCCGGGAACGTGGTCGGGACGCTGCTCGCCACCGACCCCGGGCTGATCCGGCTGGCCGTCCGGCACGGGTTCCGGCCGAGTGACCCCGCCGCCGCCGCCGCGGAGCGCGAAGCGCGCGCCTCGAGCGGGGCGACCGGCCCCGCCGAACTCGTCGACGTCGTCGAACCGCCCAGTCAGGAGATCTCCGAACGCATGATCGACCGCATCGAGACCCGTTACGAGGAAGGCGCCGGATGATCCAGCGGGGCCGGGTCAACCGGCGAGGCCGGGCGATCCGGCGGGGCGCGGCCGGGCTGGCCGCGCTGCTCGTGGCCGGGGTGGTCGCCACCGCCTGTTCGGGCGGTGGTGGTGGCGATCCGGCGCCCGCGGGACGTCCCGGCGGCAGCCCCGGGGCGCTGCGGGTGCTCGCGGGCTCGGAGCTGCGCGATCTCGAACCGCTGCTCGACGAGTTCCACGAGCGGACCGGCATCGAGATCACGATGGAGTACACCGGAACCCTCGACGGCGTCGACCGGATCGCCGCGCGCGACCCGGCGGTCGACGCGGCCTGGTTCGCCTCCGACCGGTACCTGCGGCTGGCGCCCGAGGGCAGGAACGCGGTCATCGACCGCACGACGACGATGATGTCCCCGGTGGTCATCGGCGTCCGCCCCGAGCTCGCGCGCCGCTTCGGCTGGGTCGGGAACCCATCGGTCACCTGGGCCGACATCGCCGCGAAGGTGTCGACGGGCGAGCTGACCTACGCGATGACGAACCCGTCGGCGTCGAACTCGGGCTTCTCCGCCCTCGTCGGCGTCGCCGCCGCGCTCGCCGGCACGTCCGACGCGCTGACCCTGGACGACATCCGCCCGGCGGAGCTGACGGCCTTCTTCGGCGGGCAGGTGCTCACCGCCGGCAGCTCCGCCTGGCTGACCGACGCCTTCGCGACCACCGGCGCGCAGACCGGCACGCCGCCCGGCGCACAACCCGGCGCCCGAATCGGGGCGATGATCAACTACGAGTCGGAGCTGCTCGCGCTGAACACCGGCCGGCTGCGCTCCGCGCCGCTCACTCTCGTCTACCCGCGGGACGGGATCATCACCGCCGACTACCCGCTGCAGCTGCTGCGCGGCGAGCGGCGCACCGAGTACGAGCGGCTGGCCGGCTGGCTGCGCACCCCGGAGGTGCAGCGGCGCGTCACCGCGCTGACCCACCGCCGCCCCGTGACACCGGGAGTACGGATCGACCCGGCTCCGTGGCCGGTGCGTGCCCTTCCCGCCGAGCTGCCGTTCCCGGCGACCCGCGCCGTCGCCGACCACCTGCTGAGCTCCTACCTGGACGAGTACCGCCGCCCCAGCCACGCGATCTTCGTCCTGGACGTCTCCCCGTCCATGGAGGGCGAGCGGCTGGCGTTGCTGCGCGCCACCCTCAAGGGCCTCGCCGGGACGGACGACAGCCTCTCCGGGCGGTTCACCCGGTTCCGCGGCCGCGAACGCGTCACTCTGATCACGTTCAGCGGCGCCGTGCACGACACCCTCGAGTTCACCGTCGACGACCCCGAGCCGGGCTCGGCCGGCCTGGCCGCGATCTCCGCGGCGGCCGACGGGCTGACCCTGGGCTCCGGCACGGCGATCTACACCGCGATGACCTCGGCCTACTCCTACGCCGAGACCGCGGTGCGCCGCGAGCCGGACTTCCTGACCTCGATCGTGCTGATGACCGACGGGGAGAACAACCAGGGGGTCGACGCGGAGGCCTTCCACACCTCCTATGCGGGCCGGTCCGAGGCGGCCCGGGCGGTACGGACGTTCACCGTGGTCTTCGGTGACGCCCGGGTGGAGGAGATGCGCGACATCGCGGAGTGGACCGGCGGCGAGATGTTCGACGCGCGGTCGTCCTCCCTGCCCGAGGCGTTCCGGGAGATCCGCGGCTACCAGTAGGGGCGCCCCGGGGGCGGCGAACCCGGATCCCGCGTGGCCGCGGGTCGGGGTGCCGTCCCATACTGTTGCCTCCGGCGTGGCCGCGGGGGGCCGCACCCCCGCGCGCGTTGGCGACCAGAAACGCGAAGAGACCACCAATCGGACACGGCTTGATCAACCATCCGTAGCCGGTGGTGATCTCCCGGAAGGGGCCTGCCACGGTAGTCCGTGGATCGGGCAGGATGTCCGACAGACAGCGCCGCCCGGCGCGGGACGAGACTAGAGATGGTGACGACCTACCTGCTGGGCCTGGTATCCGCGGTGTGCTTCGGCGTCTCCGCGGTGATCCAGCAGCGTGTCGCGTTCCACGCGCCGCCTGAGAACGTGCTGCGGCTGAGGCTGCTGCTCTGGCTGGTCCGCCGGCCGCTCTGGGATGTCGGCGTGTGCCTCTCTGCGATCGGCACGTTCGCGTCGGCGGCCGCGCTGGCCCGCTCGACGATCGCGTTCGTCGCCCCGCTGCAGGTGTGCCAGCTGCTGTTCGCGCTGCCGCTGGCAGCCGTCTGGGCCCGAAGACGGGTGCCGCGGCGCGACTGGGCCGCCGCGACCGCGACGGCGCTCGGCCTGGCCACCTTCCTGCTCGCCGGGGCCCCGCACCAGGGCGACGTCGACGCGGCCACGACCGTGGGCTGGATCCTCACCGGCGCCTCGGTGGGCGGCCTGGCCGCGTGGGCGGTGTTCGGCACCCGCCGGCTGGACCCGGCCCGCCGGGCCACCCTGCTCGCCGGCGGGGCGGGCCTGCTCTCCGCGCTGCAGGGGGCCCTGGTCGGCGGGGTCGGCCGGCTCGTGGAGAACTCCGGTCTCGACGCGCTGCCGACCTCGTGGCAGACGTACGCCGTGGTGGTGGTGGCGCTGACCAGCGGCCTGCTCCTGCAGAGCGCCTACGAGATGGCCCCGCTGCCCGCCTCCCTGCCGGCCGCCGTGAGCATGGAGCCGCTCGCCGGCGTCGCCATCGGCGTGTTCCTGCTCGGCGGGATGCTGCGGGTCGGGCCGCTCGCCGTCGCCGGGCAGATCTTCGGCCTGATGATCATGATCTTCGGGGTGCGGACCCTCGCCACCTCGCCGCTGGTGACCGGGCAGCTGTCCCGGCTGCGCGCCCGCCAGTCGCAGGGCCAGCTCTCCCGGCTCGAGGATCTGCTCCACCGCGACCTGGAGACGCTGCGCACCGACCTGAGCCGGGGGCGCCGCGCCAGCACCGACCGCGCGCAGCGCCGGCAGTGCCGCCGCCTGCACAACGACCTCGACCGGATCCACTGCGAGCTGGCGAAGCTGGTCGACGACCGCGACCGGCTCGACGCCCGCATCCACTCGCTGCGCACCGCCGGCGCGAAGGCGGCCGCGCTCTCCGCGCGCGCCCAGGCCGCGGCCGGCGAGAGCCTGGCCAGCAGGAGCCTGGCCGGGCCGGACCCGACCGGCGGGAACCCGACCGGGAAGAACGGGAAGAAAACGACCGGCAGGGGCTCGACCGGGAAGAAAACCGCCGGCAGGAGCCCGGCCGGGAAGAAATCGATCGGCAAGAGCCACTCCGGCCTCGCCGGGCAGGCCGGCCATGCCACCGCGGGGCGGCCGGAGGCCGGACCGCCCCGGGGGACGGCGCCGCGGCCCCGACGCGCCCCCGGCATCGAGTCACGCCCCCGGCGGGCGGCCGCCACGCACCCGTACCGGGAAGGCCGCCCGCTGGCCCGGGCCGCCAGCTCCGGCGGCGCCCAGGGCCAGCCAGGTGGCGCACCGGGCGCCGGGACCACCCCGGGCCCGGGAACCGGCCCGAGCGCGGGCGGCACTGGCGTCGGCGGCGCCCGCGCGGGCGGTGCGGCGGACGTCCTCACCGATCACGAGCTCACCGAATCGCAGCGTGCGCTGGACGCGCGCGCCGACGCGCTGCTCTCCCAGGCCGAACAGCTCTCGCTGCGGGCCGACACGGTGCTGCGCGCCATGGTCCACTGACCATCGGGGGTCCTGACCAGGGAGCTCACCCTGTGACACTGTGAATCAGATCACTTGAACACGGCGTGACGCGGGGTCGTCATCAGCCGGGTTGTTAATTGTATGCTGCAGCCAATTGCCGACCACGTCAGCCGTCGCCGGTGGACGCGGTTCACCAGTCACCGCGGCCACCGACGGCAGGGAGAGCTCCGCGAGCCATGGACAAGACAGCGACCACGGACAGCAAGGCACCCGGCGGCCGGGCGCCCACGATCGCCACCGCCCCGCACGACACCCCGGTCGAACGTGAGGAACAGGTCGCGCAGGTCGCGGACGATCTGGCCCGGCTGATGCGCGGGCTCACCCGCGCCCGGGCCCAGCTGCTCGCCAAGGCGCGCCACGACGTGGAGTGGGCGGCGCAGATCCTCATCTCCCACCTCGCCTCCGGCGGCCCGATGCGCCTGGGCGCCCTCGCGACCTCGGTCCAGTCCGACCCGTCGACCGTCAGCAGGCAGATCGCCGCGCTGGTGCGCACCGGCTACGTCGAGCGGCGCGCCGACCCCGACGACGGCCGCGCCGTGGTGCTGTACGTCACGGAGGCCGGCGAGCAGGTCTACCAGGATCATCTCCAGGTCCGCAACGAGCGCTACCAGGGCATGCTCGCCCGCTGGAGCAGCGAGGACCTCGTCACCTTCGCCACCCTGCTGCGCCGCTTCGGTGACGACATGGAGGCCCACCAACCCGCCTGGACGACGAGACCGGCCAGCGCACTGTCCGCGATGACGAGGACCCAGGACGCCCCCGAGACACCCTCGGGCGACGCCGACACGGGTCCCGCGACGGAGGAGGACTGCCGATGAGCGCCGAGAACGTGGCGCCGACGCCCGCGGCGCCGAGCGGGGGGTTGAGCCACCGGCAGATCATGACCATCATCACCGGGCTGCTGCTCGGGACGTTCCTCGCCGCGCTCGACCAGACCGTGGTCGCGACAGCCATCCGAAGCATCGGGGACGACCTGCACGGGCTGTCCGCGCAGGCCTGGGTGACGACCGCCTTCCTCATCACCTCCACCGTCACGACACCGCTGTACGGGAAGCTGTCCGACATCTACGGCCGCAAGCCGTTGTTCATGATCGCGATCTCGATCTTCATCGTCGGCTCGGTGCTGTGCGGGATCGCGTCCAGCATGTACGTGCTCGCCGGGTTCCGAGCCCTGCAGGGCCTCGGCGCCGGCGGGCTCTTCGCGCTCGCGATGTCGATCATGGCGGACATCGTGTCGCCGCAGCAGCGTCCCAAGTACATGGCCTACTTCATGGCTACGTTCGCGACCTCCAGCGTGGCCGGTCCGGTCATCGGCGGCTTCCTGTCGGGCCGTGACAGCGTGCTGGGCATCGCCGGCTGGCGGTGGATCTTCTGGGTGAACGTCCCGATCGGCCTGGTCGCCCTGGTGGTCGTCAACAGGGTGCTGCGCGCGTCCGCACAGCGCGGGTCGACGAAGATCGACTGGTGGGGCACCGCCACGATCGTGGCCGCGGTCGTCCCGCTGCTCCTGGTGGCCGAACGCGGCCGCGAGTGGGGCTGGGTCTCGATCGCCTCGATCGCCTGTTACCTGATCGGCCTGGCCGGCCTGGCCGGCTTCGTGCTGGCCGAGCGGCGGATGGGCGACGACGCGCTGATCCCCCTGCGGCTGTTCCGCATCCACACGTTCTCGGTGGGCTCGGCCCTCTCGGTCGTCGTCGGCATGGGCATGTTCGGCGGGCTGGCCGCACTCCCGCTGTACCTGCAGATCGTCAAGGGCGCCTCGCCCACCGAGGCGGGGCTCCTGCTGCTCCCGCTCATGCTCGGCGTTCTGGGCGCGTCGACGACGTCCGGGCGGCTGACGTCACGCAACGGCCGGTACCGCCGCTACCCGATCATCGGCTGCGTCGCGCTGCTCGTCGCACTGGGCCTGCTGTCGTTCGTCGGCGCCGACACCCCCCTGTGGCAGACCGACCTCTACATGCTGCTGTTCGGTGTCGGCCTCGGGCTGAACATGCAGACCCTCGTCGTGGCCATGCAGAACTGCGTGGCGCCGCGCGACATCGGGGTCGCGACGGCCTCGGCGACCTTCTTCCGGCAGATCGGTGGCACGCTCGGGACCGCGGTGTTCCTCTCGATCCTCTTCGGCGCGGCACCGTCCCGGATCGCCGACGCCTACTCCGCGGCCGAGGGCGCCCCGGAGTTCGCCGCGGCCGCCGCCGCGCACCCGGACCAACTCCAGCAGGTCACCTCGAGCGGCTCGCTGGACGACACCGGTTTCCTGCAGTCCGTCGAGAAGGCCATCGCCCACCCGTTCATGGTCGGCTTCTCCGACGCGATGGACCTGATGTTCCTGGTCGGCGTCGGCGTTCTCGTGCTCGGTCTGGTGCTGGCGCTGCTGCTGCGCGAGGTCCCGCTGCGCACCGTGTCCGGCATCGAGGCGATGCGGGCCGAAGCGGCGAAGAGCGGGGCCGGTCCGACCGGCCCCGCGGACACCACCGAGTCGGCCGGCCTGACCGAGGCCGCCGGCCCGGGAGACTCCGCCGAGTCGGCTGAACTAGTGGCCGAGCCGGACGAGCTGGCCGAGCCGGCTGGCGTGGCCGGCCGACGACCCGCGGCCGGGGCACCGCAGGACGAGCCGGCCCCCTGATCACGAGGTAGCCGACGCCTCCCCGGCCACCGAGGCGCCCACCAGACCGCCGAGGCACCGTCTACCGAACAAAACGCCCTAACCTCCGGGCGGCCTACTCGCCCTTTGCTTTCCTTCTCGTCTTTCGGGGTTGTTTTCGGCTAAATCAACCCCTGAACCGGCGAGGAAGAAGGCAAAGGGCGAGGGGGCGCCGGCTCCTCAGGCCGGAACGGCGTCCTGATCGCGGCGCAGCCGGCCCCGGCGCAGTCCCTCGGCGAAGGCGGTGGTGCTGAACCACTCCGGAAACGCCCGCACGAGTCGGGCGGGCCCCTGGATGCGCACATGCCCGTCCACCGTGAGCTCACGGAAGGACGCGAGCCCCATGAGCCACCGGTGCATGTGCGCGGTCTCGGCCTCCAGGGTCAGGTCGACGTCGCGGCCCGGGTCCTCCCGGCACACGGTCACGGTGCGCTCGTCGATGTCGAGCCATCCCTCGGCCGCTCCGGCTCCGGTGAGGACGAGGTGCACGATGGTGCGCCGGTCGGGCAGTGATCCGCGCACCGCGCACTGGTGCAGGCGCCACATCAGGGTCAGGCCGTCGCATTCGCCGTCGGCCGGATCACCGAACATCCACTCCGCCGCCCACTGGCCGAGCGCCCAGACCACGGGCGTCAGCGCCGCGCCGGCCGGAGTCAGCGAGTACCGGACCTGCCGTCCCGGCACGGCCGCGGCACGGTGCACCAGGCCACGCCGTTCAAGCGTCCGCAGCCGCTGCGCCAACAGGGTCCGGCTGAGCCTCGGCAGACCGCGGTGGATCTCGTTGAACCCGCTCGCACCGATGCTGAGCTCGCGCAGGACGAGTGGTGTCCATCGGTCCCCGAGGATCTCGACGCCGACAGCGATCGGGCAGTACTCGGCATGGCGGGCCATCCCCGGATGGTCGCACCGGGCGGGCCCCGACGGTAGTACAGATCCTGTACCGGCCTGACCCTGCTCGGCCCGGACCAGGCCGGACCAGGCCGACTGGCCGACTGGCAGGCGGCAGGCGGCAGGCGGCAGGCGGGCGATACCAGCCCGGCGCGGGCAGGACCAGTACGGGATCGGTACTCGTCGGCCGGATCGCGCGCGACGCATCCTCGGGGTCGACGACGCCGTGCCACACGGCGACCGCGCGAGAGGAGAACCCTCATGGCCACCACCCACACCCCACCGGCCCGGCCGGACCTGGCCGAGGTCACGACCCGGCAGCAGCGCGTCTGGTCGAGCGGCGACTTCGCGATGGTCGCGTCCCGCATCGTGCTCACCAGCGAGCTGCTGGCCGACGCCGCCGACCTGCGGGCCGGCTGGCGCGTGCTGGACGTCGCCTGCGGCACCGGGAACGCGGCCATCGCGGCGGCCCGGTCCGGGACCCGGGCCGTCGGCATCGACTACGTCCCCGCGCTGCTGGAGGACGCGCGGGTGCGGGCCGGCGCCGAGGGGCTCGATGTCGAGTTCCGCGTCGGCGACGCCCAGGACCTGCCGGTCGACGACGACTCGTTCGACGCGGTCCTCAGTGTCTTCGGCGCGATGTTCGCTCCCGACCACGAGCGCACCGCCCACGAGATCGTGCGGGCCGCGCGCCCGGGCGGGACGGTGGCGCTCGCGTCCTGGCGACCCGACGGGTTCATCGGCGACATGTTCCGGGTCATCGCCGCACGTGTCCCGGGCCCGCCCGGGGTGGCGTCCCCGCTGTTGTGGGGCACCGAGGCACACCTCGCCGAGCTCTTCGGCGGCGCGGTCGCCGACACCCGCTCGACCGAGCGGATCTGCACCTTCCGGTTCTCCTCCGCGCAGGAGTTCGTGGAGTTCTTCCGCCGCTGGTACGGGCCGACCCACATGGCGTTCGAGTCACTCGACCCGACGGGACGCCGGGAGCTCGCGGCCGACCTGACGGACCTCGCGCGCCGCTGGGACCGGTACCGCGGCGACCAGGACGCGGTCGCGCTGCCGGCCAGCTATCTGGAGAGCGTGATCACCCTCCGCTAGAACCCGGAGACGAAACCCCACGGACAGGCAATGGAGGAGCGTTGAGAATCAACCAGACCCGCCCATTGTCAACCCGATAGATGATTGGACTCTGTTCACACCGCTAGGCGACGCACCTACCCCCGAATCCGCGCACACTGAAGGCTGACGCCGGTTCCCGGCCCGTCCGCGAGCCGGCTGACACCCGGGCCGCGGGCGCGGCAGGACGGGACGGGACCCGACGGCGACCAGCAGGCGCGCAGGAGATACGAGGAGGCCAGAGGTGTCGACGCAGTCCCCGACCTCACGGGAAGCGAAGTCCCAGCCCTCGCCGGGAGAACCGGTCGCCACTCTCCCGTCCGCCCCCGACTCCCGCCTCGCGCGGCAGCTCGCGTTCGTCCTGGAGATCGACAAGCTCAAGTCGGTGCTGCGGCGCAGCCAGCTCGCCGACGGTTCACGCCTGGAGAACGACGCCGAGCACTCCTGGCATCTGGCCATGATGGCCATCGTGCTCGGCGAGTACGCCGACGAGGAGGTGGACACCGGCCGCGTCCTGCGCATGCTGCTGGTCCACGACCTCGTCGAGATCTACGCGGGGGACACTTTTCTCTACGATCCGACCGAGGCGGCCGAGCAGGAGGCCCGGGAGAAGGCGGCCGCCGACCAGCTGTTCCCCCTCCTCCCCCGGGATCAGGCCGTTCAGCTGCGCAGCCTGTGGGACGAGTTCGAGGCGCGGCGCACCGCCGACGCCCGGTTCGCCCGCGCCCTGGACCGGGTGCAGCCGCTGATCCTGAACTACGCGACGGGCGGCGGGAGCTGGCAGACCCACGGGGTGCGCGCCGAGGACGTCCTGGCCCACCAGCGCGTGATCGCCGAGGGCTCGCACGCCCTGTGGGACTACATCAGCCAGCTTGTGGGTGACGCCGTCCGTCGCGGCTACCTGGCGGCCTGAACGCTCCTGGAGGCGAGGTGGGCCAGGACCGCCTGGTTCGCGGCCCAGCCGTCCGGGAACTTCACCGGCTCCCCCAGGTGCACCGGGTCGCTGGTCGGATGGGTGTCGAGCAGGTCCCGGATGCCGGCCCCGGCGACCATCACGCACGCCTGCCGGTGCCGGGAGGCGAGGACGCACAGCCGGCCGGCCTCCAGGTGGAACGCAGTCGCGTCCCGCCGCCCGGAGAGCGGGTGCAGCACCACGGTGACGTCGTACTCCCGGCCCTGCAGGCGGTTGGCCGTGTCGACCACGACCTGCCCCGGCCCGGTGCCGTCGGCGAGGTCGCCCAGTGCCGCGCGGATGGCGACGACCTGGTCGCGATGGGCGGCTCCCACCGCGATCCGGTCGGGGGTGACGACGCGTTCGTCGGTCCCCGATCTGGCGACCGCCCGGCGTTCGACGAGTCGCCGGGCCACCTCCGCCACCGCGCCCACCGCCTCGGCGTCGGTGCGCACGGTGTGCCGGGCCGGTAGCTCGAGCAGCCCCCAGCCGGTCGCGGCGGCGAGGTCGAGCACCTCGTCGGCGGGGCCGCGGGCCTGGCCCGGCACCGTGAGGACACGTTCACCCGGGCCGGTTCCCGTCCGGAAGCCGACGAACGGGTAGAAGGCGTCCGCGACGACCGCCTGGGCGGTGTGCGGCAGCCGCCAGGAGACGGGCAGGCGGTGCACGGGCAGGTCGGGGTTCGCCCGCTGGAGCACCGCCACCGCGCTCTGCGTGGGGTTCCAGACCAGGCCGTGCCAGCGGTCGTTCGCGACCGTCGAGAACGGGTCGAGCTGGCCCGGGTCACCGACGAACAGCGCCCGCTCGAACCGCGCGGCGACGGCCAGCAGGGTGTCCGAGCGCATCTGGTACGCCTCGTCGATGATGGCCCACGGCCAGGTGCCCTCCCGGACGTACGCCCACTTCGCGGCGGTGGAGATCGTCACCTCGGGATCACCCAGGCCGGCGAGGTCGCTGGCGGTGACGATGTTCGGCAGGCCCGCGATGCGCGCCGACGGCGCGTACCCGGCCCGGCCGAGCCGGCCGACCCGGGCGTGCGGGACCTCGTCGGCGAGCCGCGCGGCGAGCCGTTCCACCAGGTCGTCGACCTGCTCGTTGGTCTGCGCGACGATCATCAGCGGCTCACCGGACCCGGCGATGACCGCGGCCGCCCGGACCACGAGGGTCGACTTCCCCGCGCCCGGCGGCGAGTCGACGATCACCCCGCGGCTGTGGCCGCGGCGCAGGTCGCCGAGGATCGCCTGGATGACCCGCTCGGCCTCCTCCGCCGCCGGGACCGACGGAGCCGCCGGGACCGCCGAGGCTGACGGGGCCGCTGGAGTCGCGCTCACTCCCAGGCCTCCGCCGTGTCCTGCTCGGTGGGCTCGTAGGGCTGCGGCGGGCCGCCGTGCGTCCACGGGGTGTCCTCCGCGGCCGGCATGCTGGCCGAACGGACGCTTTCGGCCAGCACGCCGCTGTAGCAGAGCGTCTCGCCGACCTCCGGGACGGTACCGGGCGCGGGAACGGCCGACCGGCCCATCCCCTTCTGCACCTCCAGCGTGACCAGCAGCCCGGCGTCGCAGGGTTCGACGCCGGCGATGACACACTCCTGCCGGCGGCGTTCGGCGGCGGCGACCTTCATCCCGACCGCCAGGCGGACGGCGTCCTCGGTGCGCAGGGTGACCAGCGGGCGGGTCACCAGCCGGCCCTTGCCACTCCCGTTGGGGATGCGGCGGTCACGGTCGACCGCGACGACCGAGCCGAGGAACGCCTCGCCGGTGACCCGGTGGTCGGCCATGACGAGCGGGTCGTCGAACGCGCGGTCGGCGTCGTAGGAGGCCTGGGCCTGCTCCATCCGGTTCAGCCGGCTCGCGGCCGCGACCGCGCCGTCCCGGCGGGCCTGCGGGAGGCCCTCGTCGACCAGGTAGGTGTGGAAACCGGTGTACCGGGAGCGGTCGGCCTCCCACCGCCCCGGCACGGACGCGCCGGCGGGCAGCTCGCGGAGCCGGTCGAGGGCCCGCCACACGAGGTCCCAGGTCGGCTGGAGCTGGCTGTGCAGCGCCTCCTCGAGCCGTCTCACGGCGGCGGGCAGCTGGGCGGTCTCCGTCACGGCGTCGTAGGCCGCGATCGCGGGGGTGAGCACCTCGTTGTCGAAGCGGGGGTCGGTCGTCGGCCCGGCAGGCGGCCAGTGCCGGGGGTCCTCGGCCAGCCGGGCGGCGGTCGGGCCGTCGACGCCCGCGGGCGGGTCGATCCACCCCATGAGCGCGGCCAGGTTGGCGTCCTCCAGCCCGCTCTGCCCGGTCGCCCAGTGCAGGGACAGCATCTCGGTGGCCGGCCGCATCAGGGACGATCCCGGGATCTCGGCCCGCTCCGCGAAGAAGGTGAGCCACCGGCCCAGCAGCGGCACGCTCGGTTCGACCGCGTGGTCGCCGGTGGTCGCGCGGAACCGGGTGGACCGCCCGAACAGGCGGACGAAGGCGACCCCGGCCTGGTTCGGGACGATCAGCTGGGGCGCGTCGAGGCACCGCGGCCCGTTCTTGAGCTCCTCGACGTCGGTGGCGAAGCCCAGCACGTACGGAAGGAGGATCTCGGCCAGCCGGGCGGCGAAGGCGAACCGCAGACTGCGGTTGCGGGGCTGGGGGACGACGAGCAGCGACGGGTGCTCACGCTCGGTGCCGACCATGGCGGCCAGCGGCGCGTTCGCCTCGCCGGCCATCGCCAGCGGCACGAGAACCAGCGGGCGCTCGGCGAGGTGCACGTGCCGGACGGTGGCGGTCGGCACCGCGGTCCCGGACGCGGCCGCCAGGGCGCGGGCGTAGGAGCTGATCGCCGTCACGGGGCCGGGTCGCGATCTCCCGCCGCCGGTTCCGCGGCGGATCCGGCCGCACGTCCCGAGGCGGGTCCGGCCGTGGATCCCGAGGCGGGTGCGGTGAGTGCGGTGGGTGCGCGGGTGCCGGCGGCGAGTCCCGCGGCGTACATCCGGGCGGTCGTGCGCAGCCGCTCGGCCGCCTCGGCCTGGTCCGCGGTGGGTGCGCGGGTGCCGGCGGCGAGCTCGAGCACCTCGGTGACGGTCTCGACGCCGCCGAGCTCCTCGCGCACGCTCGCGCCGAGCGCGGCGGTCCGGCCGGTGGCCTCGTGCCGGCACCGGAACGCCAGCTCGCACATGGCGAGGCAGTCCGGCGTGTAGCGGGCGTCGAGACGGCCCAGCCCGGCGATGAGCTCGGCCGCGGGGCGGGTCGGCCGGCCGTCGGGCCCCGGCGCGAGGTCGAAGGTCAGGTCCGGCGGCAGCTCGGCGACCAGCGCGTCGACGGCGCTGAGCCGGGCGAGCTGATGGTCGAGGACGAGCAGTTGGCGCCGGACGTCGATCCGGGTCGCCAGCGGCGCGTTCGAGAAGTCCCGGGGGCACACCAGGACCACGTCGGGGGACACCGTGTCCGGCCGGCCGAGCAGCCGGCGCAACGCCAGGACGTAGACGGCGGCCTGGATGGCGGCCGCCGCGACCTTCTCGCCCTCCGCCTGGCCGTCGATCACCGGAAAGGACTTGATCTCGACGACGTGGCACAGCCCACCGGGGCGGACCAGCACGAGGTCGGGTTCGAGGTGGACGTCCCGGCCGCCGACGGCGAGCCGCAGCAGTGGATGGGTGATCAGGACCGGCCGGTCGGTGCCGGTGGCCGCGCGCAGGGCGGCGGCGGTGCGCTCGTGGCGCGCCGCGAGTGTCTCGCCGGGGACGGGGTCGCCGGCGACGAGCACCGGCTCGTCGCCGGCCGCCGCTCCCCCGGGCTCGATCCCGAGGCACTCGTGGAACATACGGAGCAGGTCCACGCCGCCGTCGGCCTTCACCCGGGCCTCGAAGACGTTGCCGCGCACGATCGCGAAACGCGACTGACCGAAGGCGGCCGGGAAGCCGATCTGGCGGGCGAGGAGATCCTTGTCGACGCCCGCGGCGTCGAGCACCGCGCGGCGCCCGCAGCCCGGATTGCGGGTCAGCGCCGCGATGGTGCGCGCGTCGTGCCGCCGGGGCGGGGCGGAGCCGCGCAGGCGGTCCAGGCGTGACTCGGTCCGGTTCCACGCCGACCTGTCAGCCCGTACGGATCCACCAGCCTGCGCCGACCCATCAGTCAGCGCCGACCCACCAGCCAGTGCTGGCCCACCAGCAGTCACCAACCCACCTTCAGGACGGCCGTCGTCGCGGAGCAACTGTCGGCAACGATGCCGCCGGCGGGGGCATCCGTCCAGTCTTCGTCCGGCATGTCGGCAATGCTTTTGCCGGATTATCCGGCCGGAGCCGCGGGCGGGCGGTCCGACACCCCGCCCGCCCGCGCCCGGATCAGCGCGCGATGCGGTCGATGACCCACTGGCCGAGCTGCTCGGTCATCGCCGAGTGCGCCGTGGCGCGCGACGAGCACAGGAACTCGTCCAGCTCGCTCTCGTCCGGGGACAGAGCGTTGATGTCGGTGTAGAGGTCGTCGTTCGTCTCGACGTCGCGCACCGCGACCGCGCTGACGGACGGCACGAAGCACACGATGCGGTGGGCGACGTCCACGCCCTCGCCGGCGTCCTTGAGCGCGTCGGCGAGAATGCCGAACGACTCCAGGGTGCCGCCGGGCGCGCCGTCGATGTCGGGGAAGTCGTTGGTCCTGATGTCCTTCTCCCCGAACAGGCCCCGGGACTCGGCGACAATCCGGTCACGGCCGCCGGCCTGCGTGTACAGGACGGTGTCCTTGAAGTAGGGCCCGGTACAGCGCAGCGCCTCGACGCCCGGCGGGATGCCGTTGCGCCGGCCGTCGCTCACGCCGTTCGCGACACCGATCTTGCGGGGTCGCTGCGGCCAGCCGCCGGCCCGGTCCAGGGCCCTCAGGAACTCGGTGCGCAGCGGGTCGACCCGCGGCTGGTCGTCGGCGGTCTCGATGTGCCGCCAGAGCAGCTGTCGGGAGGCAGGGCTGTTGACCTGCCTCGAGAAGGCGTCGTTGATCGGCGCGAGGATGTGCGCGATCGCCTGCAGCGAGATCGGTACGGACGCGCCGCGGTGCGGGCTGTCGAAGGACAGGTAGAGCGCCGTCTGGTGGTCCATCCGCTCGGTCTCGAGCTTGGCGAGGGCGTAGCGGGTGACCAGGCCGCCCATGCTGAATCCGCCGACGGTCAGCGGCTGGTCGCCCTGCCGCTCGGCGATGGCCCGGAGAATAATCTCCGTGACGACCCGGGCGTTGTCGAGAATCGACGCGCTGCGCTCGTCGAAACCGATCAGGACGACGTCCTGGCCGCGCTCACGCAGCTCGGTCAGGAAACGGAACGGATCGCCGTCGAGCTCCTCCCACAACCAGTCGAAATCCGTCGGCCCCATGTTGAAGCCGTCGGCGAGCAGGACGGGACGGACCAGCCCCTTGTTCTGGGCCCCGAGCCAGATCCGGGCCGCGCCGCCCTGGACTTTCCATTCCATGTCGGGATTGGGCGCCTGCGCGCCGGCCTGCGCCTCGGCCGGGGTCACCAACCCGACCGGACCCATGGCCTTCTTTATCTTGCTCAGATCCTTGGCAGCCACCGATGTTCCTCCCCGTACGACGGACAAGTACGGGAGGAGTATCACCGGGAAGCCGGTAGATCGCCGCCCCAGGACGTTTCTCCCCGGAAAAGAATCAGGGAACCGCCGGTGGGCGGTGGAACTGACGGGCGCGGGAACTACCGGTGGGCGGCGGAGGCCCGGGCCACGGTCGCCGCCTCGGGCTCGGCGGCGCTGGCGGCGGCGCCCTGCCGGCGGCGCAGCGCGCGGTCGCCCTGCCACCGCTGCCCCAGCTGCACCGACGCGGGCAGGATGGCGGCGCGCAGCACGACGGCGTCCACGGCCACCCCGATCGCCAGGCCGCACCCCAGCATCTTCAGCGTCCTGGACGGCTGTGCCGCTATCGCGAGGAACACGAACAGCATCACGAAGTTCATCGTCAGCACCACATGCCCCAGGTCGGCGTGGCCCCGGCGGACGGCGTCCCGGCCGTCGCGGATCGGGTCGGGCCGGGCACCGTCGCGGCGTCGGGCGAAGACCCGGCCGATCCCGCGCAGTACTCCCCCGCGACCGGAACCGGAACCGGCCGGGTCGGCGCCGCCGCCCGCGCGCAGCCGGGTGAGCAGGACCAGGTTCATCCCCGGGGCCAGCCCGAAGACCGCGAGCATGATCGGCACGAGCACGAACGGCTCGGCCGGGCTGGTCATGACGCCGAGGCGGCGTGCGATGTCCTCGTCCTGGAAGAACACGCGGAGCATGCCGGCGGACGCCAGCACGCTGAGCATGCCGGCCACGCCGAGCACGACGGCGAGCGGTATCGACCCGGCGACCGCGAACGTCACCAGGCCGATCGTGAGCACCACGACGGCGAGGAACAGCGGCAGGGTGGCCCGGAAGCTGCTCGCCGCGTCGTCGAACATCGCGGTGGGGCCGCCGACGGCGGCGTTGGTGACACTGCCGCGCAGCGCCGCGGGCAGCACGTCGTCGCGCAGCCGGCGCACCAGGTCGCTGGCCTGTGGGCTGCGCGGGGCGGCCTCGGGCAGCACCCGCACGACCGCCGGGCCGAGGGCGGGGTCGTCCAGCGACACCGCGGCGGTGCGCACGCCCGGGGTGGCGCGCAGCGCGGCGGCGACGTCCCCGGGCTGGACCACCCGTCCCCCGCCGCCCGGCACGCTGTTCGGGTCGCCGCGGTCGACGGCGACCAGGATCGGCCCGTTCAGGCCAGGGAAGAAGCCCTCGCTGATCAGGTCGTAGGCGCGCCGGGTGGTCATCGAGGTCGGGTCGGTACCGGCGTCGCCCCCGCCGACGCGCAGCCCGTCGGTCTGGTTGGCCAGCGACATCAGCAGGACCCCGGCCGCGACGACGACCAGGGCGGGATACCGGCCGACCTGCGCGGCCCACCAGGAGCGCACACCGGGCCGCCGGGCCAGGCCGGCTCCGGCCATCGCCAGGTAGTGCCGTTCGGCCCAGCTGAGAAGCCGTACGCCGCCGCCGGCGACCAGCGCCGGCAGCAGGGTGAGGACGACCAGGACGGCCAGCGCGGCGGACCCCGCCGCGGCGAGCGCCAGGCCGCCGAAACCGCTCAGCCCGAGCGCGGCGACCGCGAGCAGGGCGAGGCTCACCCCCAGGCCGCCGACGGCCACCGCCGCACCCGTGGACGTCGTCGCCGACGCGGCGGCCTGGAGCCGGTTCTGCCCGTTCAGCAGGGCCGACTGGGCCCGGTGCACGACCACCACCGCGCTGCCCAGGCACGTCCCGAACGCCAGGATCCCGGCGGTGACGGGCGCGAACGGCGGCAGCAGGGTCGTGTGCGACAGGCGCGCGGTGACCGCGACCGCCAGCAGGGTGCAGACCGCCGCCGGCAGCAGGCACACCAGCATGCCCAGCCGGGACCGCAGCGTGACGCCGAGCAGCACGAGCGCGGCGAAGGCGGCGACGACTAGCGGCGCCAACGAGAGCTCCGCCGACCCGATCATGGTGGCGCCCGGCCCGGACGCCTCGACCTGCAGCTCCGGGCCGTCGTAGGCGCGGGAGGCCTCGATGACCCGGTGCACGTCGTCGAGGTGGGGCTGGAGGGCGCCGCCGTCCATCAGGACGGAGATCAGCGCGGTGCGCCGGTCGGTGCTGATCGGGTCCACCCCGGCGGTGGCGGTGCCCAGCGGCCCCGCCGGGTCGGCGACGAACGTGACGCCGGGCAGCCGGCCGACCTCCGCGACCAGGGCGGTGATCCGGTCCCGGGCCCGACCGCCGTCGACGCTGCCGCGCCGGGCGCGCACGACGATCGTCTCGACGTCGGGAAGGTGGCGGCCGGGCGAGGCGCGGGCGACACCGTCCATCGCCCGGGCGGATTCCGAACCGGCGGGGGCGACTTCCTGGGTGTACCGGGCACCCCCGTCGCGAATGTAGTGGACGGCGGGCACGAGGGCGACCAACCAGGCCGCCAGGACGATCCATCGGTAGCGGGCACAGCAACGCGCGAGAAGTCCCACGAACCCGGCGAGCTTCTCGGGCCTGTCGGTCATTTGAACACCCTAGAACGGCAGATAAATGACCAGTCCGCCGTTAGTGGGGTCATCCATAATAATCCGGACACCCACCTTTTTCAGTGCGCACCCAACCGGGGCGCCGGACGCACCCGGAAACGCTGAGAAACCGGACGAAAGTGTAATCCTGGCCGTCGGTGGCGGGGGAGAAATCGTCCCGGGCGCGTAACCATGCGCCGCACCGGTGCCGGGCGGCCGGGCACTGTGGCGGTCCTCGCCCGTGAGAAGGCCCACCCGGCACCCGCCGGAGGCCGGTGCGACGCCGGCGGGTGCCATCGCGATGATGGACCCGGACGGACGGGCCCCGCGGCCCCACGGCTCCGTGGCGCCGGGCCACGGGCAGCCGGTCCGTCCCACGGACGGAGGCAGTGCGGTGGAGACGACGGCGCCGTCCGGGCGTCAGCTCGAACTGGTCCACGGCGAGAGCCGCGCGGTGGTCACCGAGGTCGGTGGCGGACTGCGCGACTACCGGGTCGGCGCCGCGGCGGTGCTCGACGGCTACGGCCCCGGGGAGATGGCCAGCCGCGGCCGGGGGCAGCTCCTGCTGCCCTGGCCGAACCGGGTCGCCGCCGGCCGCTACACCTTCGGCGGCACGAACCACCAGCTCCCGGTGAACGAGGTGGCGCTGGGCAACGCCAGCCACGGCCTGACCCGCTGGCTCGGCTGGGAGCTCGAACGCCTGGACCCGGCCGCGGCGCGGGCCCGGGTCGTGCTGCGCGCCCAGTCGGGCTACCCGTTCACCGTCGCCTTCTCCGCCCGGTACCGGCTGGACGACACCGGGCTGACCGTCACGCTCACCGCGACCAACCTGGGTGACACCGCGGCACCGGTCGGCATGGGCGCCCACCCGTACTTCGTCCTCGCCGGCGCCGACGGATCACCCGCGCCGGCCGACGACATCACGGTCACGGTGCCCGCGGCGACCCGCCTGCGCACCGACGAGCGCCTCATCCCCACCGGCGCCGAGGAGGTCACCGGCGGGCCGTTCGACCTGCGCGACCCCCGCCCGTTGGGCGGGCTCGTCCTCGACACCTGCTTCACCGATCTGCGGCGCGCGGCGGACGGCCGGGCCGGCGTCACGCTCACCGCGGCCGGCGGCACCCTGACGATCTGGCAGGACGAGGCGTGGCCCTACGTCCAGCTGTTCACCGGTGACACCCTCGCCCCCGGCGAGCGGCGGCGCAGCATCGCCGTCGAGCCGCTGACCTGCCCGGCGAACGCGTTCAACAGCGGCGACGGGCTACGGGTACTCGAACCGGGCGAGTCGTTCGGCGGATCCTGGGGGGTGCGCCCCGACCTGCGCTGAGCGCGGCGCCGTCAGCGGGCGAGCAGCAGGTCGAACTGGGCCTGCGCGGCCTCGGGCGAGTCCCGCAGCAGCCGGATGAAGCGGCGGACGGCCTCGACCCCCTCGGCCGCGTAGCGCTCCTCCAGCACATCGGCCCCGCGGTACGGCCAGGACCGCAGCGAGCCCGACCGGATGTAGCGGGCGCACTCCTCCCACATTCGCGGGTCACGGCGGTAGTAGTGCCGCTGGGTCCACGCCGCCAGCGCCTCGTTCAGCCGGGAGGCCGCCGCCCACGCGGGCGTGCCCGCCGCGCCGGCCCGGGCGCCGTGGTCGTCGAGGCCGGTGGCGATCGCCGCGTGGGCGTGCTCGTGCACCAGCGCCATCTCGCAGAACGCGGCGGCCCGGTCCCAGGTCGGTTCGTCCACGACCGCGTCGCCACGCAGCGCGGCCGCGATCCAGCGGAAGGCGCCGGCCCCCATGAGCACGGCCGGCGCGGACGTCGGCACGAGCATCCCGGAGCGCCCGAACCGCCCCGCCCCACCGGTGTGCCGGAAGACGCCGAAGGCGGGCGCGCCGGAACGCAGATAATCGGAGACGACCGGCTCCCGGGTGTCGACCAGCAGCCGGAGCTCCTCCAGCGCCGCGCCGAGCCGGGCCCGGAAGGCGTGGTCGACCGGCGGGTCGACCACGACGCCGCCCACCGAGCGCTCGATCGCCTCGGCGGCCCGCGGCCCCAGCTCGGCGACCAGCCTGGCCCGCACCCCGGGGTCGATGCGGTTACGCGAGTTCGCCCGGATGTGCCGGTCGACGTAGCGGGTGACCAGCTCGCTGTACAGGCCGGCGAAGCTGGGGAAGTCCTCGGCGCAGCGCTGACGCCAGATCAGCGGCGGTTCGGTGCCGGCCGGGTGCTCCGAGCCGGCACCGAGGTCGGTGGGCCGCCCCGCCAGGTAGCGGCGGGCGTTGCCGACGAAGCCGCCCGCCGCCTCCCGGCGCACGTGCTCGAGGTCGGTGCCGGGCCCGACGTCCAGCACGTGGGAGTGGAAGACCAGCAGGAGCTCGCGGACCCGGTCGGTGACCGCCTCGTCCCCGAGGTCGAGCACACCGGGCGGTACGTCACCGGTGTGCTCGACGGCGAAGTGCCGCGCGTCCGGCTCGCAGTTGCGGCGCAGGCTGGTGACCGTCGTGTCGTCGGTGACGTAGGTGGGTGGCGGGTAGTAGCGCAGGCCGGTGAGATCCTCCAGGAACGGCACGACGGTGCGCAGCGACTCCCCGATCCGTTCGACGTTGCCGCCCGACAGCGCCGGGACGAGCGAGAAGACCGGGAAGGTGACGTCGACCCGCCGCCGCGCCGTGCCCTCACCACCCGGGGCGCTCGAGCCACTCGGGCCGCCCGGTCGGCCGGTTCCGGTCTGGCCCGACGGGACGGGAGTCGGGCCCGGCACTGTGCCCGTGCCGGCGCCGGCGCCGGCGCGGTCGGGGTTCGCGAAGCGGTTCAGCGCGGCCGACCAGGGATCGACCTCCCGGAACGGGAGATCCCCGAGCGGCAGCGGCGGCTCGGGCGCCGGCCGGGACCACTGGAACGGGAAGACGAACGCGCCCCGCGGCCGGCGGTTCGCCGCGACCTCCAACGCCCGGCGCCATTCCTTCTCCACGTAGCCCGCCGCCGCGGAGCCCGGCGACCAGAAGAGCGCGAACAGGTCGGCGCGATCGATCGCCGCCTCAAGTTCGGGTTTCCACTCCCGGGTTCCGTCGACGTCGAGGACGTCCAGGAACAAGGTGATGCCCAGTGCCCGGTAGATCTCCCGGAATCGTCGGGCGATGTCGAGGTCGGCCTGCGCGTAGGAACCGTAGATCTCCCGGAACATCGGCGCGGAGCCGGTGGCCGTCACCGGGGTTGTCGACGGGTCCGCGGCGGTGGAGACGGCGAGCTCCAGCGGAATCCGGGCGACGGGAAGGCCGCCCAGGCTGATCTGGACCTGCCCGTGACAGCGCTCATCGCCACCGCCGCCCGGCACGTGGATGACCTCGAACGATGCCGTCTCCGGCTCCGACCCCCACACGACGGGAACACGCGGCGGCCGGAAACGCAGATGGGGAACCGTGGGTGCGATCTCGAGCTCAGTCCCGGCCGGAACAGAACCGGGCGCGGCGGGCACCCCGACGGTGAGCGCCCGCCATTCACCCGCGACGGCGGCCACGGGATGACGCGCGGTGAACAGCACCGCCGACCGCTCGGCCGAAACACCCGGCGGAACCGGTTCGACGGGCGCTTCCGGTACGACCGGCTCCACGGGCACGGTGGGCTCCGCGGGCGGCACGGCGGGCTCCGCCGCCACAACCGGCTCCACGGGCCCTGCCGGCCCCGCGGGCGCCACCGGCTCGGTCGGTGCCGCGGGCGCGGCGGACGCGGCGGGCGCGGCGGGCCGTGAGCGCCCGCGGGTGGCGCTCCGGCGCCGGGTGGCCGGCCGGCCGGACTCGGCCTCGGCCTGCCGCAGCTGCCAGGCGGCGCGCCGGCCGGCGGCGGCGACTGTCCCGGCCAGCTCCTCCCCGCCGGCCGCGGCCTCCCACGTGCCGCCGGTGACACCGACGATCGCACCGGCCAGCTCACTCACCCGCCGCGACGGGTCCAGCACGACGACGTCGACCGTGATGCGGGCCCGGGCGCAGTCGTAGGCGGCCTGGAGCAGGTCCCCGGGTGCCGTGAGGTCGTCGGTGACCAGCAGCAGACGGACGAACAGCGGCCTCTCGGCCAGTTCGGCGACATGTAGCCGGGCCCGTTCCAGCGCGGCGGCGAGATCGGTGGCACCGGTCGGGGCCGCGGTGCGCAGTGTGCGCTCGAAGGCCGCCCGCCCGCCGGCCAGGCCCTCGTAGACCACGTCGGCGGACTCGACGAATCCGACCAGGACGGTCGGCATGTCCGGCGGCAGGGTGGCGAGGGTGTTCGCGACACTCTCCACCGCGACGTCGAGCTTGCGCCGGCCGACCGCTCCGTGCTGATTGGAGCCCGGTGGCTCACCACCAGACTCACCGGAAACTGGATTTTCGGAAACAGCCTGGTCAGGGCCCTGATCGGCGGTAGTCGAGCCAGCTGGAGAGCGCCCGTGGCGACGCCCGGCAAGGTGCGGGAAAGACCGTGGGCCGGCGCCGCGGCGCGCACTTGCGCGCCGACCGAACAGCGGCCGGGCGGAATCGACGGCGAACGGCTCGGTCATGGACGCCGAATGGTCGAGCAGAACAATCCACACCGCGCCGACTCCCCCCTGACCGACGGCAACCGGAACGGGACCTCGGGTATGTGGATCAGGGTACGCGAGCACTGCCGTGGCGGCGGTTACGGGCTGTCGGCGGTAACGAACTGTGCCGTGTTTCCGGCGGTCAATCGTTACCGGTGACCTACCGTCAGTGGGATTTCTTCGCGCGGCTCGGCTGCACGCGCCGCGGCTCACCCGCCATCTTCGGGTGGTCGGGCGGATAGGGCATGTCCTCGAGGCCGTGCTCGCGCAGGTCCCGCTCCCACCACTCCAGCAGTGGGGTGAGATCGTGCGCGGTCTCGTCGATGCCGGCCCAGAGGTCACCGAGGCGCGCGAAACGCTCGGGCACCGTGCGGACGGTGAGCTCGCGCGGCTCGACGTCGGCGAGCTCGGCCCAGCCGAGCGGGGTGGAGACCGGCGCCCAGGCCCACGCCCGCGCCGAGTAGGCCGAGGCGATCGTGCGATCCCGGGCGTTCTGGTTGTAGTCGACGAACACCTTCTCGCCGCGCTGCTCCTTCCACCAGGCGGTGGTCACCAGGTCGGGTCGGCGTCGCTCCAGCTCCCGGGCGAGTGCGATGGCCGCGTGGCGCACCTCGGTGAACGTCCACCGCGGCTGGAGCCGGACGTACACGTGCACGCCACGGCCGCCGCTCGTCTTGGGCCAGCCCACCCAGCCCAGCTCGTCGAGCAGGGCGTGGGTCTCGGCGGCGACGGCCACCGCGTCGGCGAAGCCGGTGCCCGGCTGCGGGTCGAGGTCGATGCGCAGCTCGTCGGGGTGGTCGACGTCGGCGCGCCGCACCGGCCACGGGTGGAACGTGATGGTGCCCAGGTTCGCCGCCCAGGCCACGACGGCCGGTTCGGTCACGCAGATCTCGTCGGCCGTGCGCCCACTGGGGAACGTGATCCGCGCGGTCTCCACGTAGGACGGCGCGTTCTTCGGGGCGCGCTTCTGGTAGAACGCGTCGCCCATGGTCCCGTCGCGCTGGGTGAGCTGGGCGCCCTCGACCACGCCGCCGGGCCACCGCTCCAGCGTCGTCGGCCGCAGGCGCAGGGCCCGGACCAGCCCGTCGGCGACCGCGAGGTAGTAGCGGACAAGTTCGATCTTGGTGACGCCGGCCGCGGGGAAGTACACCCGGTCGGGGTTCGTCACCCGCACCGACCGGTCGCCGACCACCAGCTCGACCGGCTCACCGTGTCTGGACACCGCCATGGGAGGACCGTAGACCCGGGGTCCGACGAAACGCGGACCAACGGACCGGGGCCGTGGCCGGCGCCAGCGGCGGCACCGCTGGCGGCCGGCGGCGGCCGCGACTCAGAGCCAGCCGTTGTGCTCGGCGACGCGCAGCGCCTCCATCCGGTTGCGGGTCCCGGTCTTGGCGATCGCGGACGACAGGTAGTTGCGGACGGTCCCCTCGGAGAGGAACAGCCGGCCGGCGATGTCGGCGACCGTCACGCCGTCCCGCGCGGCGACGAGGACGTCCCGTTCCCGCCCGGTCAGCGGGCTCGGGCCGCCGGCGAGCGTCGCCGCGGCGAGCGTCGGGTCGACCACCCGCTCACCCCGGGACACCCGGCGCACCGCGTCGGCGAGCAGCTCGGCCGGCGTGTCCTTGACGACGAACCCGAGCGCTCCGGCCTCCATCGCCCGGCGCAGGTAGCCGGTCCGGCCGAACGTGGTCACGATCAGGACCCGGGTGCCCGGCGACGTCGTGCGGATGGCGGACGCGGCCGCGAGCCCGTCGATCCCGGGCATCTCGACGTCGAGCAGCGCGACGTCGGGGCGCAGCCGGGAGACCTCGCCGACGATCTCGTCGCCGCGCCCCACCTGCCCGACGACCTCGATGTCGTCCTCGAGCGCGAGCAGCGCCGCCAGCGCGCCGCGGACGAGGTGCTGGTCGTCCGCCAGCAGAACCCTGATCACCGAAGCCTCATCAGGGCAGCTCCACCCGCAGCGAGAACCCCACCGGCCACCCGCGGCCACCCGGGCCGCCCGTGCGGTCGGCGCGGTCGGCACCGCGGGCATTCTCCGCGCGGTCGCGCGGACTGCCGGCGACGAGCAGGCCGCCGACGGCCGCGGCCCGCTCGGCCAGGCCGGCCAGCCCGTTGCCACCGCCGGCGGCGCCCGCGGCGCGCTCACCGAGGCCGTCGTCCACCACCTCGATGGACCGCGCGTCGACCTCCACCCGCAGGTGGCGCGCCCCGCTGTGCCGTACCGCGTTCGTCACGCCCTCCCGGAGCACCCAGCCGAACAGCTCCCGCAGGTCGCCGGGGACGTTCTCCACGGTGGCCGGCAGCTCGGCCTGGATCCCGGCGGCGGCGAGCACCTGCCGCGCGGAGGCCAGCTCGGTGACGAGGCTGACCTCCCGGTAGCCGGCGACGGTCGCCCGGACGTCGGCCAGCCCCTGCCGACCGAGAACCGCCACCTCGGCCATCTCCGCGGCGGCCCGGACCGGGTCGCGGACCGCCAGCTTGGAGGCCAGCTCGGCCTTCACGGTGATCGTCGTCAGCGCGTGGCCGAGCAGGTCGTGCAGGTCACGCGCGATCCGCAGCCGCTCCTGCCCGGCCGCGAGCCGGGCCACCTCCGCCTCGGCCCGGTGCAGCTGGATCCGTTGCCGCAGCCCGGAACGCAGCCCGCCGACCCCGAACGCGACGAGCAGCACGGGCACCGAGACCGACCACTGCGGGCCGTGGACGTCCCACCTGGCGACATGCTGCGGTACCCAGGTGATCAGGACGAACAGCGCGGCGGTCAGCGGGATGAACGCGATCGGGCGCAGCAGGATCACGAACGCGACCGCGACGTACACCCCGAAGACCAGCCCGCCCCGCCCGACGGCCGCCAGGAACAAGACCATGATCGCGGGCATGGACAGGAGCACGAGGAACCACAGCCGGCGTTCGCCGCCGAGCGACGCCGCCGGAAGCGGCCCCAGGTAGATGTATGTGAACAGCGCGATGAGCACCGCACCGAGGGCGATCCGCGCCACCCCGCCGGCCTGGACCATGTCACCGACGGCGTAGGCCAGGTAGACGAGGAAGATCCCGGACGTGTAGCGCCAGCGCCGCACCGCCAGCGCCCGGCCCTCGGGACTCTGCCCCAGCACCGGCTCGGTCAGCCAGTGCCACACCGCGCTGCGCGCGAGCACCGCCGCCACCGTCACCGCCCCACCTCCGCTCGTCCCCACCCGGGCCCGCCCGCGACCACCCGACCCGCCCCGCGACCGTAACCAGCCCGCGCCGGCTCAGGTGCGCAGCTGGTCGGCGCGGTAGGCGCGAACCGCGCACGCGCCGAGGACCGCCGTCCAGACGACGACGGTGGCCACCCCGCGCCATCCCAGCCAGTCTCCGGAGATGACCGCCCTGCCGGCGAACGCCGCCCAGTACATCGGCAGCATCCTGACGATCGCCTCGAGCCAGGACGGGAAGGTGTCCGCGGGCACCCAGAGCCCACCGGCGAGCGCCAGCAGGGAGTAGAGGCCGCCGGCGACCGCCTGGAGGTTCTCCGGCCGGACGAGGTAGCCGATCCAGCAGCCGAGCGCCGCTATCGGGAGCAGCGCGAACAGGATGGAGATCCCGGCCAGCGCCCAGCGGCCCGCCGGCAGGTCGACGTCCCGGGCGAAATGGCCGAACAGGAAGACCACGATCATGCCGGGCAGCGCGACGGTGAACCCGGTCAGGACCTTTCCGGCGAGGTACTGCCGCCCGGTGAGCGCGGTGAGCCGCAGCTGCCGGTTCCAGCCGGTGGCACGCTCCATGCCGATCCGGCCACCGATCGAGAACACTCCGTTCATCGCCCCGAAGGTCGCCATGCTGATCATGATGTAGGGGGCGACGGTCAGGCCGCCGAGGCGTTCGTCCTGGTCGCCGGCGCTGAACGCGGCGAACAGGAGCACCGGCAGCGTGACGCTGAACATGATGAAGCGCGCGTTGCGCCAGACCCGGCCGATCTCGGAGCCGACGTAACGAAAGTTGACCAGGCGGATGTCGGCCGACGGCACGGTCGCGGTGGTCATGCCGGTATCTCCTCCGGGACGGGCTGAGCACCGGTCAAGGCGAGGAAGGCGTCCTCGAGGCCGGCGCCGGCGATCTCGATGTCACGGGCGTCGGGATGGGCGGCGAGCAGGGCGCGCAGCGCGGTGTCGCTGTCATGGCAGCGCAGCACGACGGTCTCGCCGCGGGTCTCGGCCCGGGTGACACCGGGCAGACCCGCCAGATCCGGTGGCCCCGGTGGCCCCTGCGGCCCCGCGGCGGCGTGCGGCAGTGTCGCGCGGATCGTCCGGCCGCCGACCAGCGCCTTCACCTCGGTGGTCGGCCCGTCGGCCACCACCCGGCCCGCGCGGAGCAGCACGATGCGGTCGGCGAAGGCGTCGGCCTCCTCCAGATAGTGGGTGGCGAACAGCACCGTCCGCCCGCCCGCGGCCCAGGCGCGCATGGCCGCCCAGAACTCGCGCCGGCTCTCGACGTCCATCGCCGCGGTCGGCTCGTCGAGGACCACCAGGCTGGGATCGGGCAGCAACGCGAGGGCGAAGCGCACCCGCTGCCGCTGGCCGCCGGAGAGCCGGTCGGTGCGGGTGCGGGCCAGCTCGGCCACACCGGCCAGCGCCAGCACCTCACCGACCGGCCGGGTGCTCGGGTACAGCGCGCTGATCGTCTCGAGCATCGTCGCGACCGTGACTCCGGCGAGCAGGCCGCCGTTCTGCAGCATCGCCCCGACGAGCCCGGCGGCGCAGGCGTCGCGCGGGGCGTGCCCGAAGAGCCTGGCGGTGCCGGCGTCGGGCCGGGTGAGCCCGAGCAGAATGTCGATGGTCGTCGACTTTCCGGCGCCGTTCGGACCCAGCAGCGCGACGATCTCACCGGGCGCGACGGTGACGTCCACCCCGTCCACGGCGGTCCGTGAGCCGTACCGCTTGCGAATGCCGGCGAGCCGCACGCTGGGCTCCGCACCGGCGCCCAGCGGGCCGGCTCCTGATGTCTCCCTCATGGCCACGATGATCCGCAGCCACGCGGCCGGTGCGTAGTCTCCGCGGTCACCGCTCCCCGATGACATCTGTCATCGTGCGGCGGCCGTGGCCATAGCCGTGGTCAGATCGTCGGGGGCGATCTCAGACCCGGCCGGGTGGCAGCGTGCCCGGCACGGAGCCGGTCAGGGGATCGACCACAGCCGGATGGTGGCGTCTGTGCTCGCGCTGGCCAGTACGGCGCTGTCCGGAGAGAACCGCACCGACAGGACCCAGTCGGTGTGCCCGGTGAGTGGTCCGCCCCGTCGCCGCACGTTGGAGAGGTCGGCGACGTCCCACAACCGGACGGTGTTGTCGAGGCCACCGCTGGCCAGCGTGCGGCCATCGGGTGAGAACGACAGGGACCACACACGGGCGGTGTGCCCGGTCAGGTCCCTGCCGACGCGGCGCGGCTCGCCGGGAATCGCGAGATCCCACAAGCGGATCACGCCGTCGGCATCGCCCACGGCCAGCACCCGCCCGTGCGGGGAGAACGCCGCCCCGAACACCGCGCTCGGCCCGGGCAGCCCCCGCTCCAGCCGGTGCGGGGCGGCGAGATCGTCCACTCCCCAGAGCACGACGGTGCTGTCACCGCCGGCGGCGACCAGGACGAGCCCGTCCCTGGAGAACAGCACGGACGTGACGTAGCCACGGTGGCCGGTGAGCGGCGACCCCATCGGCCGCGGCATGCCGCGGTCAGCGACGTTCCACAGGCGCACCGTGCCGTCCTCGCCGCCACTGGCCAGCGTGCGCCCGTCCGGCGAGAACGCGACGGACCACGCGTGCCCGACGTGACCGAGCAGCGGCGTGCCGGTTACGGATTTCGGGTCGTGGCCGGTCACATCCCACAGCCAGACGGTGCCGTTCCAGTCGCTGCCGGCCAGGGCCTGGCCATCCGGGGAGAACGCCAGCGCGGTGACCCCGTCCGCCGGTCCGGTGAGCGGGCGACCGAGGCGCTGGGGGGCGGTTCTGTCCCGCAGGTCCCAGAGCCACACCTCACCCTTCGTGTCGCTGCTGGCCATGATCTTCCCGTCCGGGGAGAACACCGCCGACAGCGCCCAGTCCGTGTGCCCGCCCAGCGGGTGGCCCAGCAGCCGGGCACCGTCCGGGCGGCCCAGGACGACGGCGAGCCCGGTGCCGACCGCTCCGAGCAGAACCACCAGGACGGCGGCCGTCACGATGAGCCGCCGGCCGGGCGAACGGCGTGGGCCACGCCGGGCTCGCCCGCGCGAGCCGGCTTCCGGTTCGGCCGGGTCGCGGCCCGCCCCGCTCGGGGTGTTCCCGTCCGCCGGCGCCTTCCCGGGCGCGCGGTCGTCAGGTGCGGGACCCGCTCGTTTCCCCTCTGCTACCTTCCCCGGCGGCTGGGGCGGCGTCCCGGGTTCCACCGGCAGCGGCGTCACGTGAATCCCGCCCGCGTGCCGCGTCCTGGACGGTGCCATGCCGGTGGCGGCCATCAGGTCGTGGTCGACGTGCACGGGCACGCCCGACCGTGGGATCCAGTCAGGTCCGAACGCCTCGGTGGCGGCTCGGGAGAGGTCGAAGGCGAAGGCGTACGCCGACGGGGGACGGTCCCCCGGGTCACGGGCCAGTGCGCCCGCCACCACCGTTGCGACTGGATCGGGGATCCTCGATCCCCGTGACAGGCCGAACCGGGACGGGCCGTCCGAGCCCTGGCGCGGAACGGACGCGGGGTTGGTGGGGGCCACACCCGTCAACAGCTCGAAGAGCACCACGCCAAGGGCGTAGATGTCTGTCGCGCGCTGCAGTTGGCCACCCTCGAACTGCTCGGGGGCCATGTAGAGCGGAGTCCCTACGACCGTGCTCGCCGCCGGACCGGACCCGGCGACGACCTTCGCGATACCGAAGTCCGCCACCTTCAACCGGCCAGCCGTGTCGAAGAGGATGTTGTCCGGCTTGATGTCGCGGTGCAGCACGTCGTGGTCGTGCACGCAGCGCAGCGCCTGCGCGACGGCAAGGCCGACCCCGCAGGCGGTCAGCGACGTCATGCCGGCCCGGCGCCGGGTGAGCGTGCCGCCGCTGAGCATCTCCATGACGAGCAGGCTGAGCTCGCCCGTCTCGACATAGTCGTAGACCCGGACGACATGGGGATGGTCAAGGCCGGCGAGGATCCGCGCCTCGTCCGCGAAGCTGCGCCTGCCCGGCCCCCGCATCACCATCTTGACGGCGACATCGCGCTGCAACCCTCGATGCCAGCCCGCCAGGACGAAACCGGAGGCGCCCGCGCCCAGCAGGTCGCCGAGGGTGTAACCCGGTAGCGCCGCGGCAAGCCTCGCCCGATCATAGATCATCTCCACCGGATCCCGTCGCGGATCGACCCGAGGACCCCTGCGCTATCCCCATAAATGCCGCAGACCTCGCCCACGACGCGTCATCCTAGAGCCCTCTGTTCAGGCGCTCCGAAAGGCCCCACAATCTCCCTGTCCATCGGGTCCTCCTCCACCTCTCCGCGTCGCGGCATTCCCTTCTCTCCGCGCTTTGGCGCGATGTTTTCCGACCCGCGACCGGCCCGTCGCAACCGTACCGGGCCGGTTGTCTTCGCCTGCATAGCTGCCGGAATCGCGGAGGGCAGCCGCAGGCCGGATCGATTGCGACCGTGCCGCATTCTCCGGTTCTCTCCGCAGGCCTGGAAATTCGGAGATCTGCCTCTTGGGCAGCACACGATCCGAATCCTGCGGGACCCGTCGTCCCTGGGGCCGACGGTCCTCGTCGGAGCCGTCGCCCCGGGATGAGCGGTTGCTACGACGGAAGGTGGCCGCGGGCATCCCCGTCCGCGATGTCATCCAGTGCCCGGATGATCTCCCTGCCCAGCGCCTCGCTGCCGGTGTGGCCCGAATCCGTCACGGGAACGAGACGGGCTCCCGGCCAGGCACGCGCGAGTTCCCAGGCGGTCGCGTAGGGGCTGCTCAGATCCTGGCGACCGTGGATGAGCACGCCCGGGATACCGGCCAGCCGTCCCGCCTCGCGCAGCAGCACTCCCTCCTCCAGCCAGGCGCCGTGCGCGAAGTAGTGCGCGCAGATGCGGACGAGGGCGAGCCGGGCCGCGGGCGCCCGGTCGCTGTAGACGTTGCGCCGCCCCTTCGGCTCCAGCGAGATCACCGCGTCCTCCCAGGCGCACCACTCACGCGCGGTGGAGGCCCTGACCTCGGGATCCGGGTGTGTCATCAGCCGGGCGCACGCCGCCGCCAGCTCGCGCCCGCGCGGCACGGCGAGGGCCGGGCCAGGGTGCGCCCCCTCAGGAGGCGCGGCCCCGGGCGGGGCCATCGCGGCGCGGAACCGCTCCCACTCCTGCGGCAGGAACCGCGCCACCCCTCCGTACAGCCAGTCGATCTCCGTCCGTCGTGTGGTGGTCACCCCCGCGACGACGATCCCGGACACCCGCCCGGGGTGCCGCTCGGCGTAGGCGAGGGTCAGCGTCGACCCCCAGGAGGCCCCGTACAGCGCCCACCGGTCGACGCCGAGATGCCGACGGAGCAGTTCCATGTCGGCGATCAGGTGGTCGGTGGTGTTGTGCCGCAGGTCGGTCGCCGGGTCCGCCGCGTGCGGTGTGCTGCGCCCGCAGCCGCGCTGGTCGAACAAGATGATCCGGTACCGGGCCGGGTCGAAGTAGCGGCGCGAGCCCGCGGAGCACCCGGAGCCCGGGCCACCGTGGACGACGAGGACCGGCCGGCCCGACGGGTTCCCGCAGGTCTCCCAGTAGATCTGGTTCGGGTCGGCGTCGTCGCCGTTCCCGACCGGCAGCAGGCCGTGCGCGTACCGCTCGATCGGAGGGTACAGCGGGCTCATCTCGCCATGATCGCACTCGTGGTTCAGGCGGTCGCCTCGAAGGTCCACACGGCGGTGTCGGCTCGGGGCGGCCGGGCCGCCGTGTAGTCGGCGTGTACCGCGACGGAGCCGAACCCGGCTTCGTCGAGCAGGGCGGAGAACTCGTCCAGTTCCCACATCTGCAGGGTGAAGAGCTCGAGCTCGGTCTCGACGAGCCGGCGCTCGCGCCACAGCTCGTAGCGGCTCCAGTAGACGAGTTGGCGCTCGGCGGCGCGCACCTCCTCGACGGCGGTGAGCGTGAGAAGATCATCCCCGTGCCACCAGTGCCCGGGCGGGTGGGTCGCGGTGGACGGCCGCAGCGGTTCGACGTCCACGATGAGCCGCCCGCCCGGGCGCAGGCTCTCCCGGATGTTGCGCAGGGCGCGCAGCGCGTCGTCCCGGCCGAGGACCAGCGCGAAGGAGCCGGTGGGGACGATGACCGCGTCGAAGGTCCCGGGCTCGCGGAAGGTCACCATGTCGGCGACGAACAGGTCGGGGCGCACTCCATGGGCCGCGCAGTTCTCGCGGGCGATTCCGAGCATGTACTCGGACACGTCGTAGCCGCGCACCCGCAGCCCTGACCGGGTGAGCGGGATGATCAGCCGGCCGGTGCCGACCGCGGGCTCGAGGATCTCACCGGTCACGCCGTCCAGCAGCTCCGTGTAGAACTCGACGTCGCCGAAACTGGTGCCGATCGGTTTGTCGAGCTGGTAGACCAGCGAGCACAGCCGCCCGTACTGCCATGAGGATGTCGTCGGCACGCTGATTCCCCTCCTGGTTCGCTCCGAAAGGCCCGTGAGTGTCGTCCGGCGCCTCCGCGTCGACCTGGGCTCCGGACACCGCCGCTCACCTGCCCGCGGCCCGCCGGCCGCCGCCACCTGCGCGGTCACGCCTGACCCAACCCGGTCATCCGGACCACCGCCGGCGCGGGGCCGGGTGACCTTTCGCCCGTGGCGGGCCGACCTTCGGACGTCGGCAGCCCGACTCACGCACGCTGTGATCCCCATGCGTTGACCGGCAGTCTCGTGCAATGCGTGTGGCGATGACCGGCAGCGGGGTCCCCGTGGGTGCCGGGCAGGGTCTCGGCACGGTGCCGGGGCTGCCCGCCACTCTCACCGAGACGCTGACGTCGGTACTCATCTTCCTCGGCGACCGGGTCTACAAGATAAAGAAAACAGCCGATCTCGGGTTCCTGGACTTCCGCACCCGTGACGCACGTCTCGCCGCCTGTCAGGCCGAGGTCGACCTCAACCGCCGGCTGGCCCCGGACGTCTACCTGGGCGTCGCCGACATCTCCGGCCCCGACGGAACCGTGTTCGACCACATGGTCGTGATGCGGCGCCTGCCCGCCGACCGCCGGCTGTCCGCGCTGGTCACGGCCGGCAGCGACGTCACCGGCCCGCTGCGCGCCATCGCCCGGCTGCTCGCCGACTTCCACGCCCGCTGCTCGACGTCGGCGGAGATCACCGAGGCCGGGTCGGCCGCCACCCTGCGCAGCCTGTGGGACGAGGTCCTGCGCGGTGTCGAGCCCTACCTCGGGCCGGTGCTCGACACGACCACCATCGACACCGTCCGCCACCTGGCCGAGCGTTACATCGAGGGCCGCGAGCCGCTCCTGCGCGAACGGCAGCGCGACGGCCGCATCCGCGACGGCCACGGCGATCTGGTCGCCGACGACATCTACTGCCTCGACGACGGCCCGCGCATCCTCGACTGTCTGGAGTTCGACCGGCGGCTGCGGGTCGGCGACGTGCTGGCGGACGTCGCCTTCCTCGCGATGGACCTCGAGCGGCTCGGCCGGGCCGACCTCAGCCGCTTCCTGCTCGACCAGTACCGGGCCTACACGGCCGTCACCCATCCGCTGTCCCTGGAGAGCCTCTACATCGCGTACCGGGCGTTCGTGATGTGCCGGATCGCCTGCACCCAGTACGCGCAGGGCTCGGCGGCCGCCGCCGCGGAGGCCCGCGCACTGGCCTCGCTCGCGCTGGCGAGCCTGCGCCGCGGCCGGGTGCGGCTCGTCCTCGTGGGTGGCACGCCCGAGTCGGGGCGCTCCGCGCTGGCCGCCGACCTGGCCGAGGCCGAGGGCTGGACGGTGCTGCGGGCCGAGTCCGTCGCCCGCGAGCTGAACCACCTGCCGCGCACCGGCGATGCCGACGCGGGCGATGCGGGTGACGCGGTGTACTCCGAGCTGCTGCGGCGGGCCGGCACCGCCGTGGAGCGCGGCGAGTCGGTCGTCATCGACGCGTCCTGGGCCCGTCGCCACGACCGCCAGCGCGCCGCCGCGCTCGCCCGTGCCACCGCCACCGACCTCGTCCAGTTGCGCTGCGCGCCCCCGGAGCCGGCCCTGGCGGGCCGTTCCGTCGCGCAGGCCGGGCCGGGTTTCGACCGGTCCGCGCTGACCGGGCACGAGTACCCCTTCCACACCGACCCGTGGCCGGAGGCGAAGACGCTTGAACACGGACCCACGCCGACCGACATCCTCCGGACGGCGCGGCGGGCCACGCGGTGAACCGCCGGCCGCCCACCCGTCGCCGCCCGCCCGCCAGGCCGCCCCGGCGCCCGGCCAACCGCCCGCCCAGCCGGCCGCGAGCCCGGCCATGACGCCGTCCCCCGGACCCGGCGGCGACGGGCTGATGTTCCCCACCGTGGCCCGGCTGGAGCTCGACGACCTGCTGACCCAGCTCGTCGACCGTGCCCGTGACGTCCTCGCCACCCAGAGCCGGCTGCGCGGCCTGCTGCAGGCCAACCGGATCATCGCCACCGACCTGCGGCTGCCCGTCCTGCTCCGGCACATCGTCGAGGCCGCCACCGACCTGCTCGGCGCCCGCTACGGCGCGCTCGGCGTCATCGCGCCCGACCGCACACTCGAGGAGTTCGTGCACGTCGGGATGACCGACGCCGACGTAACCCGGATCCGCTACCTGCCCACCGGGCAGGGGATCCTCGGGCTGCTCATCGACGACCAGCGGCCGCGGCGCGTCGACGACATCGCCGACGACCCGAGCGCCTACGGGTTCCCGCCGGGGCATCCCCCGATGCGGACCTTCCTCGGTGTCCCGATCATGGTGCGTGGGGAGGTCTTCGGGAACCTGTACCTCACCGACAAGCACGATGACGCCCCGTTCACCGCGGAGGACGAGGAGCTCGCCCTGGCGCTGGCCGCCAACGCCGGGGTGGCCATCGAGAACGCGCGGCTCTACCACGAGTCGCAGCAGCGGCACCTGTGGATGACAGCCTCGGCCGAGATCACCCGGCTGTTCATGGCCGGGGCGCCCGACTCGTTCGGGATGCTGGCCCGCCGGGTGCTCGACGTCGCCGACGCGACCTTCGTCGCCCTCGCGCTGCGCGCCGAGGACGGGGACGGCGCCGGCCAGCACGCCCGCGTCGCCGTCGCGGTGACCGACCAGGACCACGATCAGGAACGAGACCAGGAACGGGATGCCGGCGGCGGGCGGGCGGGGCGGCGCATCCCCCTCGAACACACCCTGACCGGCCGGGTCCTCACCGAGCGGCAGGCCCTGCGGGTCGACAACGCCCAGCTCGACGCCCTGCCGGACGAGCGCACGGACCGCACCGGCCCGCTGATGGTCGTCCCCCTGGTCGCCGGGACGGACCAGTGTGACGGGGCGCTGCTCGTCGGCCGGGACCACGGAGCCCGGGCCTTCACCGACACCGACCTCGTCCTCGCCACCAGCTTCGCCGGCCACATCGCCATCGCGCTCGAGCTCGCCCACACCAAGGCCGACCAGGAGCGTCTGCTCGTCCTCGCCGACCGCGGGCGCATCGCCCGGGACCTGCACGACCACGTCATCCAGCGGCTGTTCGCCGTCGCGCTCGGCATGCAGGATCTCGCCCAGTACGAGAACCCGTCCAACGCCGACCGCATCACCGCCTACATCGAGAACATCGACGCCACCATCAAGGACATCCGCCGCACCATCTTCGAGCTCCGCAGCACCCACCCCACCCGCGGCGGACGCCTGCGCGGGGCGCTGGAGAAGATCTCCGAGGACATCCGGCCCGCGCTCGGCTTCAACCCCGTGATCACGCTGAGCGGCCCGCTCGACTCCCTCGTCGACGAGCGGCTCGCCGACCACCTGCTCGCGGTCGCCCGCGAGGCCCTCACCAACACCGCCCGGCACGCCCGCGCCACCACCGCCGAGCTCCGGCTCGCCGTGCAGGGCGACACCATCGCCCTCGACGCGGTCGACGACGGGGTCGGCATCGGCGACTCCACCCGGCGCAGCGGCCTGGACAACCTCCGCACCCGCGCCGAGATCGTCGGCGGCGCCTGCTCCGTCACCACGCCCCCCGGCGGCGGCACCCACCTCCGCTGGACGGCCCCGCTGTAGCCGGCGGGCCGGCAGCGGTCACGGCCGGCGGGCCGGTCGCGGCGCCAGGCTCACCACCGGACGTCCGGAGGCCGATCAGTCCAGACGTCCGGGTGCCACCGGCCGGTCAGCTGCGGCTGCGTCCTCGCAGCACCCGCAGCACCAGATCGCGCTCGACCACGGCGTCCTCCGCCGACGCGGGCAGCAGGTCGTAGGTGTGGCAGACGAAGTCACCGACCCGGTCCGCGGGCAGCTCGATCATCGCGTGTCCGCCGGGGCTGGAAAGCTCGACCAGCAGCACCCGACGGCGGTCCCGGACGATCGGGCGGACCCGGACGTCACCGAGCCCCGCGCAGCGGCGTGCCCCGTCGACGAAGAGCCGGCGCGCGAAAGTCCACACGACGGCTTTCTGATCGGTCACCCACATGCTCATGGTGATCGCGATCGGATCGGCCGGGTCGTACCTCAGGCTTGTCGGCAGCGGAACCCGCTCGCCGTTCTCGGCCAGGTACGTGGCGTTGAATTCCCATGTCACGGCGTCTGACACGATCGGACGGCGGCTCATCAGGCCCTCCCACCCCCGGCGGCTGTGTTGTGTGGAGACACACTCGTCACACGACTCTGTCGTTACAGAACGGTGTCATTTGGGAAAGCCCGCATCATCCGGCCTTGGTCGTCGGGGCGGAGTACCAACGACCCGGCGGCGCGGGACACCCCCGCGCCGGTCTCAGGCTGGTGGCCCGGCCGTCTCCCGCGCGGGGACCTGGGCGGGGGGCTGGGCGGGCACGCCGGCACCGCCGTCGGCGGGCACCGGCGCGCCGACGGCCCGCGTCGCGTCGGCGCCGACCTGCGTCGTGTCCGCGCCGGCGGGCACGCGCAGTGCCCGCAGCAGGCCGGTCAGCGCCACGGCGATCACGACGTTCAGGACGAACGCGGTCAGCGCGATGTAGGCCGTTCGGCCGAGTCCGGGGACCTCGGCGAGCGAGCTGCCAAAGTGCCGCGCGGTCGCGCCGCGCTGCGCGTGGGCCTCGAACGTGCCGTAGGCCATCCCGGCCAGCCAGCCGCCGAGCAGCGCCCAGCGGTGCAGCCACCGCGTCCACAGGCCGGCCACGATCGCCGGGAACGTCTGCAGGATCCAGACGCCGCCGAGCAGCTGCAGATTGATCGAGTTCTGCGTGTCCATCCCGAGGACGAAGACGAGCGCGCCGACCTTCACCAGCAGCGAGGCCGTCCTGGAGACCGAGGTCTCCTGAGCGGGCGTCGCGTCCGGCCGGAAGAACTCGACGTAGATGTTGCGGGTGAACAGGTTCGCCGCCGCGATCGACATGATCGCCGCCGGGACGAGCGCGCCGATCGCCACCGCGGCGAACGCGACACCCGTGAACCAGGCCGGGAACTGCTGGTCGAACAGCAGCGGGACGACCAGCCGCGGGTTGTCGGTCTTCACCCCCGAGGCGATCGCGGCGAAACCGAGCAGCGCCAGGAAGGCGAGCAGCAGGGAGTAGAGCGGCAGCGCCACCGTGTTGCGCCGGATGACGTCCTGGCTGCGCGTCGAGAGAATCCCGGTGATCGCGTGCGGGTACATGAACAATGCCATCGCGGAGCCGAGGGCCAGGGTCGCGTACGCGAGGAAGTCCGACGGGCCCGGGATGAACGCCGCCTTCGGCGGTCGGCCCGCCGCCGCCGCGGCCGCGTTCGCGGTGTCGAACTTCGCCTGGGCCGCGTCGAACACCGCGCCGTACCCGCCGAGCCGGTGCGGAATGTAGATCACCGCGACGAGCACCACGGCGTAGATCAGAACGTCCTTCACGAACGCGATGAGCGCCGGTGCCCGCAGTCCCGAGCGGTAGGTGTACGCGGCCAGCACCGTGAACGCGATGACGATCGGGATATCCCGGACGATCGGGTTGTCACCGCCGCTGCCGATCCCCATCGCCTCGAGGACGGCCTGCATGCCCACCAGTTGGAGGGCGATGTACGGCATCGTCGCGACGATGCCGGTCACGGCGACCGCCAGCGCGAGCGCCCGCGACCCGTACCGCCCGCGGACGAAGTCGGCCGGCGTGACGTACCCGTTCCGACTGGCGACGACCCACAGCCGCGGCATGATCACGAAGACGATCGGCCAGACCACGCTGGTGAACACCACGGCGAACCAGCCCGAGACGGCGCCCGTCGCGTACATCGCCCCGGGAACGGCGATGAACGTGTAGGCGGTGAAGATGTCGCCGCCGATGAGGAACCAGGCGACGAACGAGCCGAATCCGCGGCCACCGAGTCCCCACTCGTCGAGGTGGTCGAGGCTGTCGGCCCGCCGCCAGCGCGCCGCGCCGAACCCGATGACGGTGACCAGGACGAACAGCGCCAGGAAGACCGTGAACTCGACACCGTGGAACTCGGCGTGGAACGGCGCGGCGTGGAACGGCGGCGGGTCACCGGGCGGGAGCCACCCGGTGCCGGGACCGGGGCTCATCGGACGTCCGGTCGGACCGCGGCGCGCCGCAGAAGCCAGGTGGCGCCGGCCAGGCTCGCCGCGCCCGCGACGACCCACAGCAGCGTGTACCAGTAGAAGAACGGGAAGCCCCACACCCGCGGCTCGACGCGCGCGTAGGTCCCCACCAGCATCAGCGCCACCACCTGGGCGGAGAGCAGCACCGTGACCGCCGCCCGGACGAGGCCACGCGGCAACGGGCGTCCAGGGGACGGGCCCGCGGGCACGGGCCGGGGCGGCGATGGGGGCGGGGGCGGGGGCGGAGGGGGGTCAGTCGACGGGGAACGCACTCGGATTCCTCCCACCGGGACGCGGACGCCGTACCCCGCCGGGCGACGTCGCCAGGCACCACCGACACCACGCACCACTCAATGAAGTCGAGTGGTCACCCTATGGGGTCATAGTCGCCGCCAGGCGCCCCACGTGGCGCGTGTCGGCACACGTCAGGCCGGCCCGCGCCCGGTCCGCCGGTCGCCCCGTCGAGTCGCCCGCGGCACCGCTCCCCCGCCCCCGCGTACCCGCGCACCCGCCGACTCAGCGGTCTTCCCCGGCCCAGCGGCGGTCCTCCTCGTCCCACCGCTCGTTGCGCCGGTCCAGCCCGTCGCGCCAGTTCTCGGCCTCGGCCGCGCTCGGATAGGGACCCAGCCGGCGGTGTCCCGGGGCGTCCGGCGGGTTCTCCACGCGCCCGTGCTCCAGGCACCACCACCATCCGGACGGATTCCACGACGAACTGTCCGCCTGGTCGTGGTCACGTCGCGCGGACGCCGACCGGCGCAGCCAACTCAACATGGTCGATCACCTACCCATCCCGCCATGATCGATCACACGCTCCCCACCGGAGGCTGCCGCGTGATCGCGCGCCGGGACGCCTCCGGCAGGAGGAACGTCCAAGCGAGTTGGCTCAGCCGCCCGATACACCGCTCACACAACACGCTTCGGCGAAGTCCCCCGGCGGGCCCGGCGGCGGCGGCCGCGGTGGTCGGTCGGTCGGTGCCGGTGGCCCAGATCGTCTTTTCTCGACGCGGGTGCCGGCGGCTGGCCGCGTACTTCTCACGACGGCGTCCGCGGTCCCGCACGGTGGGTCAGCGGCCGCCGGACGGCGGGTGCCTGCCGCGTCGAGACGTGGCGGGCCCACGGCGATGCGTGCCGGGCCGGCCCGGGTGGCCACCCGGCCGGGCGCGCGGGCGCCGGATGCCGGCCGGGTGGGCAGGCGCGCCAGTGAGGGGGGCGCGCCTGCTCCCTCCGGTACGTCGGCCCGACCGGCCGTGGGCGAGGCGCGGCCGTGCGCGAGGCAGCCGACCAGGGCAGCCGGCCAGGCCGTGGGCGAGGCAGCCGGCCTAGGCGGCTGGGTCGGTGGCGCTGGCCCGGGAGGCCGTGGCCCAGCGGATGCTGGAGACCACGCTGTGCCCGGCGATCCGTCCCCAGGTGGCTTCGGTCGCCGGGAGGTAGGGCAGGCGCAGCGGCCAGCGGGTCCAGGCGGGCATCAGCCCGACGGCCGCGCCGGCGAGCGCGCTGTAGGGAACCCGGGCGGCCAGCGGCAGCGGCGCTCGCAGCAGCAGGTAGCGTGCCGCGCCGCGGGCCTGCGGGGTCCCCCGCAGCTCGGGCCGGAACGCGGCGAGCTGCTCGGCGAGCTCGGCCCTGCTCCGCGGCGGATCCGGCACGCCGAGCCGGCTGGCGATCAGGCTGGCGTCGGCGACGTAGTCGTCGCATTCGGACGGGCTCAGCGGCGCCGCCCCGTAACGCTGGTGGGCGGCCAGGAAGCTGTCGATCTCGGCGACGTGCACCCAGTGCAGCAGGTGCGGGTCCCCCGCCGAGTAGGGGCGGCCGTCCGCGGCGACGCCCTGGACCCGCCGGTGCACGCCGCGCACCCGGTCCACCGCCCGCTCGGCTTCGTGGACCGGGCCGAACGTGGTGACCGCCAGGAAGAAGCTCGTCCGCTGGAGCCGGCCCCACGGGTCCGCCCGGTAGTCCGAGTGCTCGGCGACGCCGGCCATCGCGAGCGGGTGCAGCGACTGGAGGAGCAGGGCCCGCAGGCCGCCGACGAACATGGCCGCGTCGGCGTGCACCCGGCGGATCGGCCGGTCCTCGCCGAACCAGCGCTCGCCGGGGGCCTCGAAGATCTGCTCGCGCCGCCGCGGTCCGCTCGTACCCGCCACCCGGGAGAACACCTCCCCGGCGAGCCGGGTGCGCAGAGCTTCCGCGTCGATCCGCATCCTGGGCAGCGCCACCGTCCCATCATGCGCCCGAGCAACCGCGGGCGGACCAACCGGCCGGAATCGGCCTGCCCGGGAACGCGCCGGGAACGCACCGGAGACGCCCAGGGGACGTGCCCGGGAGTGGCCCGGGGACGTGCCGGGGACCGCGGTCCCGCATGCTTCAAGGATGCGCAGTGGGGTTGCCGGACCTGCGACGATCGCCGGCCATGTGATCGTGTGCGGCCTGAACGACCTGGGCCTGAGCGTCGTCGAGCAGCTCGACGCCGCCGGGGTACGCGCCGTGGTCGTCGACGAGCGTGACGCGCCGGGCCTGCACCGGCGGCTCGAGCGGTGGGGCGTCGCCCTGGTCCGGGAGAGCGCCCGGACGCCGGAGTCCCTGCGTGAGGCCGGTCTCGACACCGCGCTGGCCGTGGTGGCCTGCCACGAGACCGACCTGGAGAACCTGCAGATCGCCCTGGTGGCGGTCAACGCCGCGCCACGGATCCGGATCGTCGCCGGCATCGGCAACCGCCAGCTCGGCGACCAGCTCCGGGACGCGCTCACCCAGGTCCGGGTGCGCAGCGTCGGCGAGCTGGCCGGCCCGGGCTTCGTCGAGGCCTGCGTGCGCTCCGCGGTGATCCACGCGTTTCCGCTGGACGAGCCGGCCGGGGCCGGGGAGATCTTCGCCGTCGTCGACGAACCGGTCACCAGCCGGGCGCCCTTCCGGGCGCTCTACGGCGACCTGACGCCCATCTCGCTGCGCCGGGCGGGCGAGCGGCTGGCCGAGGTGTGCCCGCCACGGGACGTCCCGCTGGCCCCCGGTGACCGCCTCACCCTGCTGGGCCGGCTCGGCGAGCTCCGCGCGCGTGGGATGGCGGTCGACGAGGTGCACGACGCCCGCACCTTCGCGTCCCTGGTCGCCGCCGCCCAGGAGGACTCCGGCTCCGACACCCGCGGCGGCGACGGCGACTACCGCGAGGGGGCGTCGGACCTCCCCGGCCGCGCACGGCGCGTGCCGGCCCGGCTGCGGGCGCTGCTGGCGACGGTGCGCGGCGAGCTCGACCGGCCGTTCCGCCGGGCCCTCACGGTCGTCGCGACCCTCATGGTGATCAGCACTGTCGTGCTGACGCTGACCTACGAGGACAACAACCCCGGCGCGCCGGCGAACTTCGACGCGCTCGACGCGCTGTACCTGACGGTCGAGACCATGGTCACGGTCGGCTACGGCGACTACAACTTCGGCGCCGCGGACGGCTGGCTGCAGGCCTTCGGTATCGCCCTGATGCTGCTCGGCGCCCTGTCCATCGCCGTCGTCTACGCGTTCATCACGAACGTCATCATCAGCCGCCGGCTGGAACGGGCGCTGGGACGCGGCCGGGCGGACGCCGTCCGCGGGCACGTGATCCTCTGCGGGCTCGGCTCGGTGGGCGTGGCCACGATGGAGGGCCTGCTGCGGGCCGGGCGACGGATCGTGGTCATCGAACGGGACGAGAACAACCGGTTCCTGCCGGTGGCCCGCGAGCGCGGCGTCCCGGTGGTGATCGGCGACGCGACGGTACAGGCGACGCTGCTGGAGGCCGGGCTCGCGCACGCGACCACGATCGCGGCGGTGACCAGCGACGGCCTGGCCAACCTGGAGACCATCCTTTCAGCCCGGGAGACTCACTCGGAGCTGCGCCGCGCCCACGCCGCCCGGCGGGCCGCGCGGGCCGCCGCCCAGGGCGCCGGCGGCCGGGCGTACCACGGCGGGCGCCACGATCCCGCCCCGCCCGCCGATGGTGGGCCGGAGGCGGCGCTGCGCGTCGTCCTGCGGGTCTTCGACGCCACCATGGCCGACGAGTTCGAGCGTCGCTTCGGGATCCACACCGCCCGCAGCGCGTCCACGCTGGCGACGCCGTACTTCGTCGCCGCCGCGCTCGGCCACGAGGTGATCAGCGCCTTCTACGTGGAGCGGACGCCGTTCCTGGTCGCGCGGATGACGGTCCGCCCTGGCGGGGGGCTGGCCGGGCCCACCCTCGGCGAGCTGGCCACCGGAACCCGCGTCCTGGCCGTGACCAGGCACAACGGCCACCGCGGCGGCCTCCACGGCGGGCCCGGCGACGGCTTTCGGGACGGCCTCGCAGACGGCCTCGGGGACGGCACAGCCCACGGCCCGGAGGCGAGTTCCCCGGACTACCGCCCCGGCCGGCACACCAAGCTGCGGCCCGGGGACGAGCTGCTCGTGGTCGGTCCCGTCACCCAGATCGTGGACATGGTCCGGCGCAACCAGTTGACCCGGCACACCTCGGCCCAGAGCTGACGCCGCTGGCGGTCACGGCCCGCCCGCCCGCCGGCAGGCACGGGCGCTGGCAGCACGGGCGCTGGCAGGCACAGCCGCTCAGGCCAGGGGGATGCCGGCGCCGAGCAGCCCGGTGCGGACACGCTCGGCCACGGCCTCGATCTGCGTCGAGAGGTAGAAGTGCCCGCCGGGCAGCACGGCCAGGTCGAAACCACCCGTCGTGTGCTCGGCCCAGGCCGCCGCCTCCGCCTCGGTCACGGCCGTGTCGCTGTCACCGATCGTCACCCGCAGCTCCGCGGCCACCGTGGCACCGGGCGCGCAGCGGTAGGTCTCGATGGCCTGGTAGTCGGCCCGCGTCGCGGGCAGGATCAGGTCGATCAGCTCCGGGTCCGCGAGGACCCGCCGGTCGGTGCCGCCCAGCTTCGCGATCGAGTCCAGGACGGCCGCGTCATCCCCCTGGTGGACGGTGCCGGGCCGGCTCCTGGACGGGGCGGCCCGGCCGGACGGGAACACGATCGACGGAACAGGTGCCCCCGGCGTGGCCTCCAGCCGGCGGGTCACCTCGAACGCCACGATCGAGCCCATGCTGTGCCCGAACAGGGCCAACGGCCGGTCGGTGAGCGGACCCAGCACCGCCGCGATCTCGTCGGCGAGCGGGTCGATGCTGGTGTGCGGGGCCTCGGCCAGCCGGTCCTGCCGGCCCGGGTACTGGACGGCGCAGACCTCGGCGACATCCGCCAGCGCCGCGGCCAGCGGGTGGAAGAACGTGGACGCTCCACCGGCGTGCGGGAAGCACACGAGCCGGGGGCCCGTCTCGCTGCCGCGGGGGAACCGCCGCAGCCAGCGGTCGATGTCGCTGGTCAAGGTCACCACCGTCTGGCCGGGACAGGGACGGGAACAGAGCGGACCGTTTCCGGACCCACCACTTCCATCAGACCATGCCCACCCGGTCTCCGGCCACCGGCCTCCCGACGTCCGGCTGACGTCCCGGCTGACGTCCCGGCTGACGTCCCGGTCGCGAGGACACCCCGTCCTGGGACGCGCTCGCCGACCGAACCCCGACCCGGCTGGCTCGCCGAGGTGGTCCCCCGACTGGCAGCCGTCGAGTGCGGCCACGGCGCCGGCCCGGTGCCCCGACCGTCGGCGGGCCTCGATCTGACGGCGGTGGGGGCCCGGTCCGTTTCTGGTGCTGGGCTACTCGCCGTTTGGTTTCTTTCTCGCCGTTTCAGACAGCATTTCCGGCGAAGTTCGCTCTGCAAGGGCGAGAAGGATGCCAAACGGCAAGCAGACCACCCTGACGTTCGAGGGTTTTGTCCGATAGATCCGCAGCGGGATGACCTCTGGACGTCGGCAGCCTTTGCCAGCCGGGCCGCGGACCCGGGCCGCGGAGCCGGACCCGGACCCGGAGCCGTGGATCGGATGTTCCCGTGACGGGCGGAGGCACCAGCTGGACAGCCTCAGGGCGACGGGCCGGCGGACCGGGCAAGGACGGCCGCGGCGGCCAGGTGGGTGAGTTCAACGGTTGTCAGGCGCGGGTCTCGGCGGCGGAGGATCTCGGCGTCGGTCAGGTGGCTGGCGTACGGGGTCGAGACCGCCGCGGCGAAGGCGCGCAGCGTGACGATCACCCCGTCGCGCGACGGCCCGACCTGCTCCGCGGACACCGGCGACGTGCCAGGCGTCATCGCCACCTGCGCCAGGATCAGCGCCGTCAGCGCCGCGTCCACACCCACCGGCCCGGGACGGGCGTTGGCCCAGTCGATCACGACAGGCCCACCCGGCCCTATCAGCACGTTGTCCGGATGGAGGTCGAGATGCAGGAGGGGCCGATCGCCCGGCCAGGGCAGCGCGTGCAGCCGGTCCTGCAGCGCGGCGAGCAGCGCGCCGCCGGTCCCCGGCGAGAGGTCCCCGCCAAGCAGGCTCCGTGTCATGGTCCCGCCGTCGATTCGCTCCATCACGAGGTCCGGACCCGCTACGGCCCGCACCGCCGGAACGGGATAGCCCAGCCTGTGCAACCGCCCGACCACTTCCGCCTCCGCCGCCGCGGATCTCCCGTCGCGGTAGCGCCGTAGAACAGTGCCCGGCCCATGGGCGAAGATGTCGGAGTCACGCCCCGCGCCGAGCAGCTCCACAGATCCAGGCTAGCGCTCCGAGAGGGCGAGCATGCCCGCGCTGTACGGACTACGGACCCATGGCCGAGATTCGTCCGGTGAAGGGACGCTTTCACCCCGCTCGGCAGGCCCGGCATCGAGGCGGTGGCGGCCATGAAACGCTATCCCCACACACAGCCTCGCCGCCTGTCAGCCGGGCTCGACCCGAGGGAGCACACCCGTGGCCGCCGGAATACTGATCGCGGAGAGCCTGCGCGTCGGGACCGTCCTGGAGAATCTGTCGCTCATCGTCCGGAAAATCCAACGGTCGGCGCCGGGAAAGGTCACCGCCGAGCAGCCGCCTGTCTGGACGCTGGTCTTCTTCGACGTCGCCGACACCGAGGCCGAGGCACTGGCCACTCAGCTGAGCAACGCCCTGGATACACCGGGATGGTACGTGGACCTGAACACCGCTCAGGACACCTTCGTCGTGTTCCCCGGCCAAGTGACCCGCTATCGACGGGGGGACCCGCAGGGGCGCGCCGAGGCCCAGGGACACGGCCGCGCCCACGGCATCCCCGACTCACAGCTCGACTGGCCGATCTGACTCTCCGACCGATGGCGCGTGGCGGAATGCCCGCCAAATGGCGGGGGGTCACCGCCCGCTTTGTGGTCACCATGAAGAAATCGCGGATCCCGCACGAAATAATCCACAACTCTTCCCCAACGCGGACGGCGGACCTATCATCCGTTTACGGTGATCGACAGCAGTCGCGAGCCGTCGTCCAGTCGGGGCGCCGTCCCACTCGGGGCGCCGTCCAGTTCGAGGCCGCGGCAGGCGTGTGCGCCGGGCGCTTCGTTTCTGTCCATGTCGGGGGTTCACATGGGTGCAGGTGCCGGTCAGGCGCGGGGTGCTCGAGCAGGTCACCGAAGACGCCTCCCAGGGGTGTCCCAACGGCCCACGGTCAGTTCCCGACACCTGACGTAATCAGTTCCGCGCCCGCGTCCGGGCTTCTGTGCTTCCAGTTCACTTCGCCGCCGGCGAGAATTCCCGCGGCGGCTGGCGGTGCTTTCACAAAAGCCGGACGGGGCGCCGGACAATCCTGCCTTCAGACAGGCGTCCCGGAGAGGACGGCACCAGCCATGCCCGACCATCCTGTGGTTCCCGCACCGCCCACGGTTCCCGCACCGGAAATCGCTCCCGGGCCCGAATCCACGGGCCCGGGTCGTGTTCCCTCCCGCCGCGGGCTGTTCCTGGCCGCGGCGGGCGCCGTGCCCGCGGCGGTTCTGACGAGCGGCGTGGCCGCGGCCGCGGTGCGCCCGGGCGGCCCGGGGTCGGGCCAGTCCGCTGGGGACCCGCCGCCGCGCGTCGACGTGCACCACCACGCCATGCCGGCGCCCGTCCACGCCTGGCTGGTGGAGCACGGCATGCTCCCGCCGGCGGGCGGCCCGCTGTTCGCGCAGTGGGATCTCGGCGTCACCCTCGCCACCATGGACCAGTACGGCATCCAGCTCGCCGTCCTGTCCGCGCCGGTGCCGACCGCGTTCACCCCGACCGCCGCGCAGGCGGCGGAGCTGGCCGCCCTCGCGAACGACAGCCTGGGCGCGCTGGCCCGCGAGCGGCCGTCCCGCTTCGGCTGGCTGGCCAGCGTGCCGTACCTCGAACCGGGCGACGCGGTCGCCGAGATCGACCGGGTGTACGGCGGCCAGGCGCCCGACGGGGTGCTGCTCACCGCGCACGCCGGCACCCGGTACCTCGGCGACCCGGCGCTGGATCCGGTCCTGGCGGCTCTGAACAACCGGGACGCGGTCGTGCTGGTGCACCCGTTCGACCTGCCCGGCGCGGCCCCGATCGCGGTGCCGGCCTTCGTCGTGGACTTCATGGCGGACACCACCCGCGCCGCCGTGCAGCTCACCGTGTCCGGCGCGCTCGACCGGTTTCCGCGGATCCGGTGGATCCTCGCGCACGGCGGCGGCGCCTTCCCCTACCTGGCGGGCCGCCTGGCGCTGGGCCGCGGCCTCGGCTACGGCGCGGACCCGGGGGCCGTCCGGGCCGCGGTGCGACGGTTCTGGTACGACACGGCCGGGCCGATGTCCCCGTACGCCACGCCCAGCCTGCTCGCGGCCGCCGGCTCCGGGAGGATCCTCTACGGCTCCGACTACAATGCCATCCCCGCGGCGACGGTCGGCGAGAGCCTCGCGGCGCTGCGCGCCGACCCGGCGCTGGACGCCCCGGCCCGCGCGGCGATCGCCCGCGGCAACGCCCTGCGCCTGTTCCCCGCCCTGGCCCAGCGGCTGGGCTGAACGAGGGCCGCACCGGCCCGCCCCAGCCCGACCCGACCGGCCGGCCGGCCGGGTCGAACGGCGGGCGTCCACGGCGAGGCAGCCGTGGACGCCCGCCGCCCGCGCCTCAGTCGGTCAGGACCAGTCCGGCCAGGTCACCGGCGTCGCGCCAGGCCTGCAACAGCTCCTCGAACGCGTAGAACCCGGGCCCGTAGGGCTCCCCGAGGAACCACCGGGCGTTCGACTCGCCCTCGCTGTTGTAGTAGCCGGGGGTGCACTCGGTGACGAACCGGGTGTTGTCGATCTTGTTGTCGCGAATGGTCCGGACCCAGGCCTCCTCGGCCTCGGCGGTGGGCTCCACGATCTTCGTCCCGCGGGCCGCCGCCTCGCCGAGGATGTAGGCGATGTGGTCCGCCTGCTGCTCGAACATCTTGGTCGTGGACGCGGTGACCCCGCCCTGGATGAAGCCGGTGGCGAAGTAGTTCGGGAAACCGTGCGCCATGATGCCGTGCAGCGTGCGGAAGCCCTTGCCCCAGTGGTCGTAGAGCGAGCGCCCGTCCCGGCCCGCGAGCGGCCTGATGTCCAGCTGCCGGTCGAGCGCCCCGGTGATCTCGAAGCCGCTGGCGAACACGATGCAGTCGACCTCGTGCTCGACGCCGTTGGCGACGACCCCGCGCTCGGTGATCCGGTCGACGCCCTTGGCGTCCGACACGTCGACGAGGGTGACGTTCGGCCGGTTGAAGGTCGGCAGGTAGTCGTCGTTGAACACCGGGCGCTTGCACAGGATGCGGAAGTACGGCTTCAGGAGCTCCGCGGTCGCCGGGTCCCCGACGACCTGGTCGACCCGCTGGCGGATCCGCTCCGCGACCCGGTAGTCCTCGGCCTCGTGCAGCTCCATGAACTTCACGGGGTCGGCCAGCGCGCCCCAGCCGTTCGTGGAGTTGAGGTGCGCCGCGAGGTTACGGGCGACCTCGGTCCAGGCGTCGCAGATGTTGTCCGGCTCGCCCGGCGAGTAGAACGCGAACGTCGCGTTGTGGAAGTTGCGCTGGCGCTCCTCCCGCCAGCCCGGCTTCAGGCTGGCCACCCATTCCGGATCGGTCGGGTAGTTGGAACGCTCGAAGACGTAGGACGGCGTCCGCTGGAACACCGTCAGATGCTTCGCCCCACGCGCCAGGTGCGGGATCGCCTGGACGCCGCTGGAGCCGGTACCGATCACCGCGATCCGCTTGTCGCCGATCTTGTCCAGCCCGCCGTGCAGGTCACCGCCGGTGTAGTCGAAGTCCCAGCGGGCGGTGTGGAAGGTGTGCCCCTTGAAGTCGGTGATGCCGGGGATGCCGGGGAGCTTCGGCCGGTTGTAGGGCCCCTGGCACATGATGATGAACCTGGTCCGGATGTCGTCACCGCGGTTGGTGGCTATCCGCCAGCGGCCGATCCCCTCGTCCCACTCCAGCGACCGGACCATGGTGTGGAACAGCGTCTTGTCGTAGACCCCCAGGTGGCGGCCGATCCGCTGGGCGTGCTCGTAGCACTCGTCGCCGTGGGAGAACTTCTCCTTGGGGATGAAGCCGGTCTCCTCGAGCAGCGGGAGATAGCAGTAGGCGTCCGAGTCGATCTGGATCCCCGGATAGCGGTTCCAGTACCAGACGCCACCGAAGTCGCCGCCCAGCTCGACGATCTTGAAGTCGGTGATCCCCTTCTTCTGTAACCGGTCCGCGGCGATCAGCCCCGAGAAGCCGCCGCCGAGGATCACCACCTCGATGTCGAGGTCGATCGGCGTGCGCGGGACGAGCGGCGTGTGCGGGTCGACCTCGTAGAACTCGGCGAACTCGTCACCGGACTCGACGTACTGCTTCTGGCCGTCGGTGCGCAGCCGCCGGTCCCGCTCGGCGAGGTACCTGTCGCGCAGTGCCTCCTGATCGACCTCGGGGGTGGTCGTCGGCGCGCAGTGATCCAGGGGCGATTGGTACATGAGAGATCCTCGGTCCTGCTCGTGGTCACGGTCGGGGACGACGGGTCCGGTCATGGCCGGCTCCGCGGGATTTCGATCGGCCGGGTCGGAAGGTCCACGGCGCGGCTGCTCAGCGTTCCGGCCGCAGGGCCAGGACGCTGCCCTCGGCGTCCGCCGAGACGTAGAGGGTGCCGTCCGGGCCGGCGACGATGCCCGCGAACGGGCCCTGCGGCCCCGAGAACGGCGGCTGTCCGCGCAGTGGTTTGGGGACGACGCCGGGCGGGGCGCCGACCGGGAGGTCGCGCGCGATCGTGGTGCGCGCCCCGGTGCCCGGGTCGACGTCGAGCAGCGTCTTGGCACCGGCGTCGACGATCAGCAGCCGCCCGTCCCGGGCCAGGACGCCCTGCGGCGTGTCCAGGCCGTCGACGACGGTCTCCACCCGCGGGCCGCCGACCGAGACGATCCGCCCGGCGCCGGCCTCGGAGACCAGGCAGGCCCCGTCGGACCCGAAGGTCACCCCGACCGGTTCGTTCAGGCCGGTGGCGAGCACCTCGACCGCGCCGGCCCGGACGGCCAGCACCCGGCCGCGCGCGAACTCGACGGCCACCACCGCGCCGTCCGGCGCGATCGCGACCCCGTAGAGCTGGTCCAGGCCGTCGGCCAGCACCTCGCTCGCGAACTCGGCGGGCCGGAAGCGCGCGATCGCGCCGTTGCCGGTGGTGACGATGAACTCGCCGGGCCCGGCGGTGGTCACCCCGCGGATGAAACCGGGGCTGCCGGGGCTGAACAGCATGCCGGCCGTTCGCGGGGAGCCGCCCGGGCTCAGCGCGTAGAAGAACGGGCCGTCGGCGATGTAAAGGGTGCCGTCGGTGTCGAGGGTGAGGTCCAGTGGCCAGTTCAGACCGCCGGGCAGTGTCGCCCGGGTCTCGCCGCCGCCCAGCACCTCGGTGATCTCGCCGGTGAAGTTCGAGACGAACAGCCGGCCGTCGAGGAAGGTGCAGTTGTCGAGGCCGGGCTGGAGTTTGGCGAGCACCTCCCGGTCGCCGGAACGCGGGTTGATGCGCAGCACCTCACCGGTGAGGACCTGGGTGGACACGATGAATCCGGCGTCGTCGAACTTGACCGAGTCCGGAACACCCAGGTCACCGGCGACCCGCTGCGGTTCGCCGCCGTCGGGGTGAATGCGCCAGATGTCATTGGTGATCATGGCCGGGTAATAGAGGTACCCGTCCGGGCCGACCTCCATGGCGTTGGGCTGGCCCAGGTTGTCGGCGAGCACCCGGGGCGCGCCGCCGCCGAGCGGCAGCTCCATCAGCCGGCCGCCGGGCCGGCACTCGTTCACGAACAGCCGGTCCTGGTGCACGGTGATGCCGTTGACGGCGGTCAGGTCCTCGCCCACGACCCGGACGCGACCGTCGGTGCCGAGGGCACTCACCCGGTTGTCCATGTACTCGGTCGCGTAGATGGTGCCGGCCGAGTCGAACGCGACGTCGTCCGGGCCGACGATGTCGCCGCCCTTGGGGCTGACGGCCTCCACCGCCCCGGTGGCGACGTCCAGCGCGCTGATCTGACTGCCGGTCACCTGGGCTATGTAGATGCGGCCGTCGGGACCGGTGCGCAGCCCGTTGGCCCCGAAAAGCCTGCTTGTCGGCGTAAGGCGGTCCAAGCTCCAACCCGCCGCGAGGGTGGTCGGAGCAAGGCTGGTGTAGCGCGCCCCCTGAGCCAAGATAGAGACCCCCTGTACTGAGGACATCGGTGTCCGCGGGACGAGTCCGCCACCGGCCGTCGGACGGCGGGCGCGCGGACCACATCCGTACCGGCCACGTGCCCACGCCGATTATCCGTCTGCTTTATGGCCGTATATCTTTGCAAGGATAGCGAGGCTGGTCGCCGTCCTCAACAGCCAGCGCGAGAACGACGGAACCTGGCCGGAACGACCTATTGTTTGCTGAAAAGCTAATAGTCGGACGGAGTCGTCTCCTGTAGCACACCGTCGTCGACCAGGCGCTGGATTTCGTCCTCGTCGAGACCGAGCAGCTCGCGGGCGACCCGGCGGGTCTGCTCGCCGGGCATGGGCGCCGGGCGCAACTCGACGTCCGGAATGTTCCGGAAACGCGCGGGCGTGTTCTCGCTGGGCATCGGCCGCGGGATCAGCGGGTGCCGCGCGACGCGGAACGCCCCGCGGGCCCGCAGGTGCTCGTCGTCCGGCAGCTCGGTGAGCCGCAGCATCATCCCGGCCGGCACGCCCACCGCCTGGAGCGCGGACGCCGCGGCACGGGGCGGGCGCTGGCTGGTCCACGCGGCGATCAGCCCGTCGATCTCCGCCGCGTGGTCGCGGCGGTCCCGGGTGGTCGCGAACCGCGGGTCCGCCGCGAGGGACGGGCCGCCGATCACCGCGGCGAGCCGGCGCCAGTCGGCGGAGTCCCGCGCGTCGACGACCACCCACTCGTCGTCACCGGCGCACGGGTACACCCCCCGCGGCGCGTGCCGCCGCGCGCCGTCGGCCCGGCCGAGCGACGCCGCGGCGTACAGGTCGGGATTCTGGCCGAGGATGACCTCGGCCTGGGCGACGCTCACGGTCCCGCCGCGGCCGGTGCGACGGCGCCGGACGAGCAGGGCCAGAACGCCGATCGCCGCGACCCGGGCCGCGACGTGGTCCGGGTAGATCGTCGACGCGTCGGCGAAGCCGCCCGCGTCACCGCCGGAGCCACCCGGACCACCGCCGGAGCCACCCCGGGCGTCGGGGATGTCGTCCCGCCACAGCAGGCTGATGCCGGTCGCGGCGCGCACGAGGGGGCCGTAGCCGAGCCAGTCGCCCCACGGGCCGTCCGCCCCGAAGGCGCTGGAGTCGGCCACCACCAGCCGCGGGTTGACCCGGTGCAGCTCGGCCGCACCGAGCCCCAGCTTCTCCATCGTCCCGGGCTTGAAGTTCGACAGCACGACGTCGGAGCTCCGCGCGAGTTCCAGGAACAGCGCCCGGCCGCGCGGGTCGCGCAGGTCCAGCCCCAGGCTCGCCTTGTTGCGGTTACCCCAGGCGAAGACGGGGCTGATCGGTTCCACGGTGAGCGACTGCCGGGAGCCGTCGGGGAACGCCGCGCTCTCGATTTTGATCACCTCGGCGCCCATGTCGGCGAGGAGCCGCCCGCTCTCCCCACCCACGACGATCACGCCGAGATCGAGCACCCGCAGGCCGTCGAGCGGCCGACGCGGCCCGGCGGACACCGGGGGCGCCGGCGACACCGGGAGCGCCAGAGGCACCGGGAGCGCGGTGCCGCCGGCCGCGTCGGGTCCCGCCGGATCGCCCGCCGACTCACCGGCCTGCGGTGCCGGTGTGCGCAGGCCGACCCGGTGACCGTCGATCCCGAACAGACAGTCCGGGACGGACATCTCCCCCTCCGGCGTGGGGACGCCGGTGAACACGCCGCGGGCGGCGAAGTGGTCCGCGCGCAGGACCCCGGGGAGGTCGAGCACCGCCGCCGCGGGAATCCCCAGCCGCTGCAGCTCGGCCGCGGCCTCGTCACGTTTCCGGTGGGCGAGCAGACGACCGATCTCGGGATGCAGCACGTCCGCGACGGCGAAGCGCCGGGACATGTCCGCCAGCGCCGGGTCCGCGAACCGGGCGGGACGGCCCATCCACTCGAACACCGCCCGCCACTGCCGGGGCTTGAGGATGCACAGCCGGACGTAGCCGTCCGCGCAGCGGAACACCGGGTAGAGGTGGCCGGCGTCCGGGCGGCCCCGGGGGCCGTCGGAGGTGGGGATGCCGCTCGTCGCGGAGCCCGCCATCCCGTAGCCGGGATCGATGACCTGGACCGTGCTCTCGAAGATCGACACCTCCACGTCGTCACCGATGCCGGTGACCAGCCGGTTGTGGTGGGCGAGCAGCGCCGACCACGCCGCGACCAGCGCCGCGGACCCGGTGGGCAGGGCCGCCGGCGGGAGCAGCGGCGGCCGGCCGGGCAGCCCCGAGCGGGAGAGGAAGCCGGCGAGCGCGGCGTGCACGGCGTCGGTGCCGGCCCAGTCCCGGTAGGGCCCGGACCGGCCGAACTCGGTGACGGAGACGACGACGAGCGCGGGAAACCGGCGTCGGAACTCGCCCTCGCCGAGGCCGAGCCGGCCCGGGAGCGGCCCGTCGAGCCCCTCGATGACGATGTCGCTCGTCGCGAGCAGGCCCAGTAACCGCTCGCGTCCGGCGGCGGACTCGAGACCGAGCGCCAGGGCGCGCTTGTTGAAGTTGTGCGTCTCGTGCCGGACGTCCGTGCCGGGCGCCCGGCCGGGGGTCCCGGGCGGCTCGATCCGGACGACGTCGGCGCCGAGGTCGCCGAGCACCCGCGCGGCGAGCGCGGCGCCGCCGCGGCACAGGTCGACGACCCGGACGCCGGTCAGCGGCAGCTCGACGCCGCCGTCCGACGGCCCCGCCGAGCTCCGCCCGGTCACGGTCCGCCCCGCCACGGTCCGTTCGGTCACGGTCCGTTCGGTCACGGCGTCGCCTCCGGCGTCGGCCCCGGCTGGCCGGGCGGGGACCCGGCGGCGGGCCGCGGCGCGAAGCACGGCAGGGCGCCGCCCGCGCAGTCGAGGAACCGCACCCGGACCGGCAGGCCGACGGCCACCTCCTCCGGATCGCAGTCCACGATGTTGGTCAGCATCGTCCACTCACCGTCGACCTCGACGGCGGCGAGGACGAACGGGGTCGCGAGGTCCGGGGACAGCGCCCGGTGCACGACCGTGTGGGCCACCACCCGGCCCGTCCCGCTGCTCTCCACGTAGCGCCAGCCGGGCTCGCCGCATCCCGGACACAGGCGTTCCGGCGGAAAGTACCGGATCCCGCACCCGCCGCAGTGCGGGACGACCAGGCGGTGCTCGGCCGCCGCGGACCAGAACTCGACGGAGAGCTCGGAGGGGGTGGGTGTCGACCGTGTCATCTCAGGCCTTCCCCAGGACGACGACCTCGTAGTGCCGGGTGCCGGACCCGGCGTTCGCCACGACGGCGACCTCGGCGTCCGGCACCTGGTGCACCGCGGTGCCGCGGATCTGCCGGACCGCCTCGGCCACCTTCAGCGTCATGTGCTGGGTTCCGTTCCAGGAGTGGGACAGGCAGCCGCCCTCGGGGTTGGTCGGGTAGCGGCCGCCGAGGGCGATGTGCCCGTCGTCGACGAACGCGCCGCCCTCCCCCTCGTCGCACAGCCCGATCACCTCGAGCTGTCTGAGCAGCTCGAACGAGTTGGGGTCGTAGAGGGCGAACACGTCGGCGTCGCGCGCCGTGACGCCCGCGGCGCCGAACGCCCGCCGCGCCGCGGCGGCGCCGAGCCGGCCCACCGTCCGGTAGTCCAGCGGCGGCATGCCGTGGTTGCCGGCGAACTCCATCCCGGCCCCGAGTACGGCGACCGGCTGATGGGGCAGGTCGCGGGCCCGTTCCAGCGAGGTGAGCACGACGGCTCCGCCGCCCTCGCCGGTGATGCACACGTCGAGCAGGTGGAACGGCGTCGCCACCAGGGGCGAGGCCAGGATGTCGTCGACCGTGTACGGGCCCTTCCCGTACATCATCGCCTCGGGGTTCGACGAGCCGTTGTTGCGGATCGTGGCGGCGACGGTCGCCAGCTGCTCCGGGGTGGTCCCGAACCGGCGGAGGTACCCCTGGGCGACCAGGGCGAACAGGGGAATGGAGTAGGCGCCCCAGACGTCGACGAACTCGACCTCCGCCACCGCCACACCCACCGGCCCGCGCCCGCCGAACCGGCCCGAGAGCCCGCCGCCGACCACGGCGACGTCGCACAGGCCCGCCGAGATCGCGGCGGCGGCCTTCATCACGCCGCGGGCGCCGGCCGTGTCGAGCATCCCCTCGCCGACCCAGTTGAGGGAGCGCCCCAGGGAGCGGGCCCACGAGGCACTCTCGTCGACCGTCCCGCCGGGGCCGGGCCAGTCGGCGGCGACCCCGTCGACGTCGGCGGGCCGCAGGCCGGCGTCGGCGATCGCGCCGAAGACGGCCTCCTGGGCGAGATCGAGCGCGGTGCGGTGCGGCAGCCGGCGGGCCTGCTCGGTGGCGTGGATTCCGACGATCGCGACGTCACGCAGTGCCATCTGAGCCCGCCTCCTCGCGGCCGAGCCACTCCCGGGCCCGCGTGTAATGACTCATCTCGCGTTCGACCAGCAGTGCCGTCGCGTGGGCGAGCTCGGTGCCGCTCGACGCGAGGTGGATGCTGCCCTCGACGGTCCATCTCCCGCCGTCCTTCCCGGCGAGCCAGGCCCGCGCGGTCAACGGCCGGTCGATCGGCACCGGCCTGCGGTAGGTGACGCTCAGCGCCCCGGTCACCGCGAGCTGCTCCAGCTGCACGGCGAGATGACCCACGATCTCGACGAACACACCCGAGATCCAGCCGCCGTGCGCCACGCCCGGGCCGCCCTCGTGCTCCGGGCCGCAGCGCAGGCGGTAGTGCGCCGACCCGTCCGCGGCCAGCGTCTCCTCCTCCATCCCCATCCGACAGCGCCCGAGCTGCCGGCACGGGGGGCACAGGACGGCGAACAGGTCGCCGCCGACCGGTTTCCAGTTCGGTTCGGCATCGGTTCCAGGTACGGTGCCGGGTCCAGATCCGGTTCCGGTTCCGGTCGGTTTTTCTGTCAACTTGACCGCCTCACCACTCGACCGGGAGCGACTCCGGGGCCCGCACGAGCAGGCCCGACTTCCATGGCAGTTCCTCGACCGGCACGCCCAGCCGCAGCGCGGGGAACCGGCGCAGCAACGCGGCCAGCGCGACCTGCAGCTCCATCCGGCCCAGCTGGGCACCGAGGCAGTAGTGCGCGCCGTACCCGAAGGCCAGGTGATGGTTGGGGTGCCGGGTGAGATCCAGTTCGTCCGGACGGTCGAAGACGGCCTCGTCGCGGTTCGCGGACTGCGCGAACACGATCACGGCCTCGCCGGCCGACACCGTGACGTCGCCCAGTCGGACGTCCTCGGTGGCCACCCTGGGGTTGTTGCCGCCGACGGACAGCTGGACGTGGCGCAGCAGCTCCTCCACCGCCCCGGGGATCAGCTCGGGCCGCGCCCGCAGCGCCGCCCAGTGCCCGGGCTCGGTGAGCAGCACGTAGATGAAGTTGGACAGCTCGCTCGCGGTGGTCTCGTGGCCGGCGATCAGCAGGGTGACGCCGATGTCGATCAGCTCTTCCTCGCTGAGCCGATCATCGTCGTCGCGGGCGGCGACCAGGGCGCCCAGCAGGTCGTCCGTCGGGTGCGCCCGGCGGAGGGCGACCAGCTCGGCGAGGTAGCCCGCGAGCCGCGCCCGGGCGCCGACGATCTGGTCCTCGGTGTACGCGGTCGTCGACAGCATGACGTCGGCGAACTCGCGGAACCGGTGCTGATCCTCCGGCGGCACGCCGAGCATCTCGCAGATCAGCGTGACCGGCAGCGGCAGGGCGAGGTCCCGCACGAGGTCGGCGGGCGGCCCCGACCGCTCGATCCGTTCCAGGCGCGCCTCGACGATCTCCTGGGCACGCGGGCGTAACCGCTCGACGCGGCGGCCGGTGAAGGCCCGGGAGATCAGCAGGCGCAGCCGGGTGTGTTCCGGCGGGTCCATGCTGAGCAGCGCGGACGGCTGCGCCGGCCGCGGGGTGGTCCGTGGGACGTCCTCGCGGCCGACCGCCGCGGCGCGGCTCAGTCGCGGATCACTCAGCGCCTGCCTCATGTCGTCGTAGCGGGTGACCAGCCAGCCGACGCCGCCGTAGGGCAGCCGTACCCGGGCGACCGGCTCCTCCCGGCGGATCTTCGCCCACAGGGGATGGATGTCGAGGCCGGCCGGTGGGCCGGACGGGAACTGGTGGACCCCGGTGTCGCCGGGCACGGCTTTCCTCCGTTCTCGCCGTCTCGGCGTGGCGGGATCAGGTGAAGGTCCGCCCGTCGACGGGCGCGGGAGCCGTCGGCCGTCCGACGGGTACGAGCCGTCGGTGACGAGACCGGGATCCGGGTCAGGGAAGGGTCCGCGCCGGGTGCGCCACACCCGGACCAGGATGTTCAACGTGCTGAACTGTCACTGACTGCACAGTTCCGAGGAAATCGCCTCCGGTTCGCTTCCGTGGTTTGCCGGAACGCAGCCCGCAACGCCTGGAACCTTACCGGACCGGGAATGTTGATTGCTCTTTGTCAAACCCCGAAAGAAAGTGCGCCACCGCCGGCACACCCCATACCGGTTCCGGTCGGTTCCATACGATCCGGAACGGACCCGTCACTGCGGCCGGCGACGGAATCCGCTTTTCCGACACCGCCCTCCAGCTCGCCGAGGGCCGCCTTCCGGATAGCAACGTTCACCATGGCCGCAGCCACTGGACCGCGGTCTTGGACCGTGGTTGTCAGACCGCAGTCGCCATGGCCTCAGACCGCAGTCGCCATGGCCACAGACCGCAGTCGCCATGGCCACAGCCACCGACCAGATTGTAAACGATCTTCGGACGCTAACATTTACAAGATTAGAAGCCTTACCTCCATGTGTCTACTCCCCTCCCGAAATCCGATCCGGATCCCGCGGACGGGAACTGGCCGGCCGGAAGGTTGGCCAGGCCGCAGGGAGCCGCACCTCGGCCCGCGCAGCCAGAATCGTCTCAGCAGGTCAGAAGCATTTCCGGCGCACTCACCGCGGACCGCGGGCGAGCTCTCCGGCGTCGGGCGAGCACGCCGCCGGAGTGGGTCCGGCGCCGCCGGCCGCCGGTGACGGCCGGGCCGCGAGCCGGGAGTTCGGCGTCCGGAACGACGGATCCGCACGCCGCCCGACGAGCTCCGCATACGGATCACTTTCGGCACAACAAAAAGCACCTGACGGGTCTTAATCTGCTTCGTGACAAGTAATAGAGCACCCCGACGACCGCGGGACGGCACGGCGACTAAATACAAATACGCAGTTGACAGGCCATGGGGGCGATGAGATATATCGGTACCCACATGGCGCGACGGGAGGCGGCACAGATGGCTCGACCGATGGAGGGCGTCCGAGTGCTGGAGGTCGCCCAATACACTTTCGTCCCCGCTTCCGGAGCGGTTCTGGCCGACTGGGGAGCGGATGTGATCAAGGTTGAACACGCCGAGTACGGCGACGCCCAGCGCGGGCTGATCCGACTCCTGGGTCTCGATGTCTCCAGCGACGGAAACACGTTCTTTCCCATCATGGAGGCCCCCAACCGCGGCAAACGCAGCATCGGGCTCGCGCTCGAGAAACCCGGCGCGCGCGTCGTTCTGGAGAAGCTCGTCGCGCGGGCCGACGTGTTCGTGACGAACTTCCTGCCCAGGTCACGGTCCCGGCTGAGGATCGACGTCGAGGACATCAGGGCGATCAATCCCGACATCATCTACGTACGGGGCAGTGGTTTCGGCCAGCGCGGCCCGGAGCGCGACAAGGGCGGGTACGACGGGACCGCGTTCTGGGCCCGGGGCGGCAGCGCGTCGGGCGTCACCCCGCCCGGGGCCGACCGGATGACGAAGATGCCGGCCGGCGCCTACGGCGACTCGATGGGCGGGCTGACGATCGCCGGCGGCATCGCCGCGGCCCTCTACCGGCGCGCGGCGACCGGCGCGCCCTCGGTGGTGGACGTGTCCCTGCTCGGCGTCGGAGCCTGGACCACCCAGTTCTCGGTGAACCTGGCCCTGCTGGCCGGCGGGCCGCTGCCGGACGTCGAGGAGCCCCGGCACGGCGCGCCGACGAACCCGCTGATCGGCGCCTTCCGGACCGCGGACGGCCGGTGGCTCCAGCTGTCGATGCTCCAGCCGGGGGTGTACTGGCCGGAGTTCTGCGCGGTCGTCGGGCGCCCGGAGCTCGCCGAGGACGACCGGTTCGACTCGGCCGAGAAGATCATGGCGAACGCCGCGGAGGCCGCCGACCTGGTGGCCGAGATCATCGCCTCCCTGACCTACTCCGAATGGCTCAGGACGGTCGAGGGGATGAAGGGCCAGTGGGCCGTGGTCCAGGACGCCTGGGACGTCGGCCAGGACGTCTCGCTGCGCGCCAACGGCCACATCGGGACGCTCGTCGACACCGAGGGCAGGGACCGCGAGCTGGTCGTGAATCCCGTCCAGTTCGACGAGACGCCCGCCGAGCTCAGCCGCGGGCCACGTTTCGCCGAGCACACCGACGAGATCCTGCGGGAGCTGGGCTGGTCGGAGGACGAGTTGATCCAGCTGAAGATCGACGGCGTGGCGACCTGACCCGGCCGACGGCCGACGGCCCCCGCCGCTGAGAACCCCGCCACGCACCGCACCCACGCCCGGCCACAGGCACCGATCACCCGGTCGAGAGTGCCGCCGTCACCCATCCGGTGCCGCTGAAAGTACAGATCACCTATCGCGAGACGAGGGACACCACCATGCGGAATTCGGGGATCCTGCCCGGCCGGTCGACAGGCGGACGGCGACCACGGCAGTCGGTGGGCGTGCGCTTAGCCGCGCTGGGGGCCCTGGGCGCGCTGGCCGCCGGCCTGTTCCTGGCCGGCTGCGGCGACAGCGACAGCGACGACGACGGGACCAGTGGGACGGCGGGCGGCACCGGGGCCACCTCCGACGTGCTGGGCCCGGTGGCCCGGGCGAAGGGCGCCCCGGTGAAGATCGGGATCATCTCGGACGGCAAGGGCCCGGCCGCGGACCTCTCCTACGAGTTCAAGGTCTCCGAGGCGACCGTCAAGTACCTCAACGAACACCGCTCCGGCATCGCGGGCCGGCCCATCGAACTGGTGGAGTGCGAGGCACTGGCCGACCCGGCCAAGGCCACCGACTGCGCGAACCGGATGGTCGAGGAGAACGCCGCCGCCGTCGTCGTCGGCTCGGCCGGGGCCGGGGAGCAGATCTGGGGGCCGCTGCACGACGCGCACGTCCCGGTGATGTTCTACACCGCCAACGGCGCCGGGTCGCTGGGCGACGCCGAGTCGACCTTCGTCCTGGCCGACCAGTTCTTCCCGCTGGTCACCATGCCGGCCAAGGTCGCCAAGGACAAGGGCGCCAAGAAGATCACGGCCATCGCGATCGACCTGCCCATCACCAAGGGTCTCTTCCAGATCATCCGGCCTCAGCTCGAGCGGCAGGGCCTCGGGCTCGACGTCATCCTGATCCCGCCGGGCACCGCCGACATGACGCCGCAGATGCAGAGCATCATCGGCGGCGACCCCGGGATCGTGCACGTGGTCGGCAGCGACGCCTTCTGCATCAGCGCCTTCAACGGACTGCGCTCCGTCGGGTACGACGGCCCGGTCACCGCCATCGCGCACTGCGTCAGCGACGCGACCCGTGAGGCCGTGCCCGGCGACTTCCTCGAGGGCATGACGATCACGGCGACCGCCCCGATCGGCTCGGACGACCCGGCGATCCGGCTGTTCAACGCCGTGGTGGAGACCTACGGCAAGGACATCGACGTCACCGAGGCCGGTGCGGCGGCCATGTACCTCACGGTGTCCGCCTTCCACTCCGCGCTGGAGGGGATCACGGGTGACATCACCCCGGCCACCGTCACCGCCAAGATCAAGGCCATGCCGGAGAAGGACCTGCCCGGAGCCACCGGCCTGCGGTTCCGCTGCAACGGCAAGGCCTACCCGGCGTCGCCGTCGGAGTGCTCCCGGGGCGGCCTCCTGACGACCCTGGACGCGAAGGGCAAGCCCACCGCGTACGAGGCGGTCGGCGTGACACCGATCGGGGACTGAGACAACCGCCGGGAGGGCTGGGACAACGGCCAGCCCGCCGGCACAGGCCTCGGCCGGGAACGACGTCGGGAGACCGTCATGGATCACGTCGCCTCGCTTCTCCTCGGGCTCGGCAACGGAGGGGTGTTCGCGGCATTGGCCGTGGCACTCGTGCTGACCTACCGCAGCTCGGGCGTCATCAACTTCGCGACCGGCGCGATCGCCTCCTACGTCGCCTACACCTACGCCTGGTTACGGGACGGCGAGCTGCTCGTGCTCGTGCCCGGCCTGCCGACCTCGGTCGACCTCGGCCGGCCGCTGGGCTTCGCCGCGGCGGCGCCGATCGCCCTCGCGATCGGCGCGCTACTCGGCGCCCTGCTCTACCTGCTGGTGTTCCGACAGCTGCGCGAGGCGCCGCCGCTGGCCAGAGCGGTCGCCTCGCTGGGTGTCCTCCTCGTGATCCAGTCGCTGTTGGTGATCCGGGTCGGCGTGGCACCGGTGAGCGTCAAGATGATCTTCCCGGGTGAACGGTGGCGGCTCGGCTCGCTGACCGTGCTCTCCGACCGCTTCTACCTCGCGCTGTCGGTGCTGGTGCTGACCCTCTCGCTGAGCGCCGTCTACCGCTTCACCCGGTTCGGGCTGCTCACCCGGGCGACCGCCGAGTCGCGGACCGGCGCGTACGTGAGCGGCGTGAACCCCGAGCGGGTGGCCCTGCTCAACTGGATGATCAGCAGTGCGGTCGCCGGCGCGGCCGGGATCCTCATCGCCCCGCTGACCCCGCTCGCGCCGGCCACCTACACCCTGTTCGTCGTCCCGGCGCTGGCCGCCACGGTCGTCGGTGGCTTCCAGCAGCTGCTCCCGGCCGTCACCGCCGGGCTGGCCATCGGCATGCTCCAGGCGGAGGCGATCGCGCTGGCCGCGAGACACTCCTGGCTGCCGCAGAGCGGGTCGGCGGAGCTGGTGCCGCTGGTGGTGATCCTGGTGGCGCTGCTCGCCACCGGGCGGGGCCTGCCCGTGCGCGGCACCCTCGTCCGCCAGCCCCTCGGGCGGGCGCCCCGGCCGCGCTCGCTGCTCCCGCCGACCGTCGCCGGAACCGCGCTCGGCGTGATCGCACTGCTCCTCACCGACGGAACCTGGCGCAGCGCCGTCATCGGCACGTTCATCGCGGCCGTCATCGGCCTCTCCCTCGTCGTCGTCACCGGCTACGCCGGCCAGGTGTCGCTGGCCCAGCTCGCCCTCGCCGGCAGCGCCGCCTTCACCCTGTCCGGCCTCACCCGGAGCTGGCAGGTCCCGTTCCCGTTCGCGCCGCTGCTGGCCGCCCTGTTCGCCACCGTCCTCGGGGTGCTCGTCGGACTGCCCGCCCTGCGGCTGCGCGGGCTGACCCTCGGGGTCGTCACCCTCGCCCTCGCCTACGCCATCGAGGCCGTCTGGTTCCGCAACACCGACATCGTCAGCGCCAGCGGGGCCCCGGTGACCCAGCCCTCGCTGTTCGGCCTCGACCTGAGCATCGGCACCGGGCACGCGTTCCCCCGCCTCCAGTTCGGGCTGCTCTGCCTGGCCGTACTCGTCGCCACCGGGTGGGGTGTCGCCCGTCTGCGGACCAGCGCGCTGGGGTCGGCGATGCTCGCCGTGCGCGCCAACGAGCGGTCCGCGGCCGGCATCGGCGTGAACGTCGTGCTCATCAAGGTCACGAGCTTCGCGCTGGCGTCCTTCATCGCCGGTCTCGGCGGCAGCCTGCTCGCCTACCGGCAGAGCACGGTCACCTACGAGTCGTTCACCGCGATCAGCGGCCTGACCCTGCTGTCGACGGCGTACCTGGCCGGGGTGACCTCGGTGTACGGCGGCATCCTCGCCGGCGTGACGGCCGGGACCGGCATCATCTTCATCGCCCTGGACCGGTGGGTCGACCTCGGGGACTGGTTCCCCGTCCTGTCCGGGCTCGGCGTGGTCGTCGTCCTGCTCGTCCACCCCGAGGGGGCCGCCAGCCCCGGCCACCACCTCGCCGACCGCCTGGCCCGCCGGCGCGGCCGGCGGAGCCGGACCGGCGGAAAACCAGTGGCGGTCGCGACCTCGGACGCGACCTCGGCGACGGCAGGCCCCCCGGAGACCGGCACCGCCCCGGAAGCCGGCACCGCCCCCGAAGCCGGCACCGTCGCGGACACGGTGGCGGGAGAGCCGCCAGGCGGGGCGCCGGGGCTCGACGTCACCGGGCTCACCGTGCGCTACGGCGGCACGGTCGCGGTCTCGGACGTCTCACTGCGGGTGCCTGCCGGGCGGATCGTCGGCCTGATCGGCCCGAACGGCGCCGGCAAGACCAGCGTGATCGACGCGGTCACCGGCTTCACCCGGGCGCAGGGGGAGGTGCGGCTCGGCGGGCGGCGCGTCGAGCAGCTGGCGCCGCACCAGCTGGTGCGGCGCGGCCTGGCCCGGACCTTCCAGTCCCTTGAGCTCTACGACGACCTCACCGTCGAGGAGAACATCGGCGCCGCGCTGTTCGGCATCCGCGGTGAGGGGCTGCACCGGGCCCTGCGCGCCGCGCTCGACCTCGTCGGCATCGGTGACCGGGCCGACCGGCCCGCCGGTGAGCTCAGCCAGGGTGAACGTCAGCTGGTCTCGATCGCCCGTGCCTGTGCCACCGGCCCCCGGATCCTGCTGCTCGACGAACCGGCCGCGGGACTCGACTCCACCGAGACCACGTGGCTCGGCGAGCGCATCCGGGCCATCAGCCGGACCGGCGTCGGCCTGCTGCTCGTCGACCACGACGTCGCCCTCGTGCTCGGCGTCTGCGACCACATCTACGTGCTCGACTTCGGCACGGTCATCGCCGAGGGCACCCCGGCCGAGATCCGCGCCGACCGGGCCGTCGCCGACGCCTACCTCGGCACCACCCACGACACCTCGGCGGTGACCTCGTGAGCTCGTGAGCTCGCCGGGAACCCCACCCGGAACCACCTAAGGATTTCTTCAGATTCCGCTTGTGAGGCGGACCGGCGGTCCGTACGGTAGCCCTTCATACCGGACCGGCGGTCCGATTCGAGGGGATCAGCTGGCCGGAGACTCGACCGTGCCGGCGGCGGGTGGCCCGGCGACCCCCCGCGGATCCCGTCATGAACCACACCGTCCCGGCCGGTGGCGAGGCAACGCATCCAACGCGAGACGAGGGACATCGACATGCAGAAGTCGGGGATCCTGCCCGGTGGGTTGACGCGCAGGCGGAAACCGGGACAACCTGCAGGCGTGCGCTTAGCCGCCCTGGGGGCGTTAGGCGCCCTGGCCGGGAGCCTGTTCCTGGCCGGGTGCGGCGACAGCGACGACAACGACGGCGGGGCGGCGGGCGACACCGGGGCCACCGCCGAGCTCCTGGGCCCGGTGGCCCAGGCTAAGGGCGCCCCGGTGAAGATCGGGATCGTCTCGGACGGCCAGGGCCCGGCCGCGGACCTCTCCTACGAGTTCACCACCGCCGAGGCGACCGTCAAGTACCTCAACGAGCACGGCTCCGGCATCGCGGGCCGGCCCATCGAACTGGTGCAGTGCGAGGCGCTGGCCGACCCGGGCAAGGCCGCCGACTGCGCGAACCGGATGATCGAGGAGAACGTCACCGCCGTCGTCGTCGGCTCCTCCGGGGCCGGGGAGCAGATCTGGGCGCCGCTGCACGACGCGCACATCCCGGTCATGTCCTACACCGCCAACGGCGCCGGGTCGCTCGCCGACGGCGAGTCGACCTTCGCCCTCAGTGACCAGTTCTTCCCGCTGGTCACCATGCCGATCAAGGTGGCCAAGGACGAGGGCGCCAAGAAGGTCACGGTCATCGCGATCGACCTGCCCGTCACCACCGGTCTCTACCAGCTCACCAGGCCCCAGTTCGAGAAGGAGGGCATCGCGCTCGACGTCATCCTGGTCCCGCCGGGCACCGCCGACATGACGCCGCAGATGCAGCGCGTCGTCGGCGGCGACCCCGGGATCGTGCAGGTGGTCGGCAGCGACGCCTTCTGCATCAGCGCCTTCAACGGACTGCGCGCGGTCGGGTACGACGGGCCGCTCGCGGCCATCGCGCACTGCATCACCGACGCGACCCGCGAGGCCGTTCCCGGCGACTTCCTGGAGGGCATGACGGTCACGGCGACCGCCCCGCTCGGCTCGGACGACCCGGGCATCCGCCGCTTCGAGGCCGTGATGAAGACCTACGGCAAGGACATCGACACCACCGAGGCCGGCGTGGCCGGCATCTACCTGACGATCTCCGCCCTGCACTCCGCTCTGGAGGGGATCACGGGCGACCTCACCCCGGCCGCCGTCATCGCCAAGATCAAGGCCATGCCGGAGAAGGACCTGCCCGGAGCCACCGGCCTGCGGTTCCGCTGCAACGGCAAGGCCTACCCGGCCTCCCCGGCGGAGTGCTCCCGCGGCGGTCTGATCACGACCCTGGACGCGAAGGGCCAGCCCACCACGTACGAGGCGGTCGGCGTGACACCGATCGAGGACTGAGACAACCGCCAGGAGGACCGAGACAACGGCCGGCTCGCCGGCACCGTCTCAACCGGGATGACCGGCCTGCCGATGCCGCTCGGCGTCGGCAGGCCGCCGGGCCGCCCCCTCGGGACCACGGGTGTCCCAGCGCAGCTCGACCGTGAGCCGCCCGTCGTCGACGTCGACGATCGCCTGGACGGCTCCGGTCAGCGCGGGGGGTTCCGCCCGGCCCGGCCAGGCCCCCGAGACGAAGACGCTGCCGCCCTCGGCGTCCCCCAACAGGGTGAGCAGCGCCCGGTTCTCCGGCAGCATCGTGAGGGTGCGGTCGAGCAGGTCCACCAGCCCGGCCCGCAGCTCCAGCGGGATGAAACCCGGCTCCCCCGCGGCCTGCACGTCGACCGTCATCCCCCGGTCCTCCGCCGCGGCGACGACCGCCTCGATGTCGGCGGCGAGCGTGGCCAGGGTGGAGCCCGCACCTCCCTGAATGAGCATCCGGCGGATCGCCCCCGCCTGCCGGGCGCACTGCCGGCGCCACCGGCGGTCCCGCGGGTCGGCGCTCCCGTCGGCGAGCGCGTCGAGGGTCGGCAGCACGTCATCGCGGATGGCGCCCAGCCACCGGGCCCGCTCGCGCCGGATCATCACGTCCGAGTCCCGGCCGGCGGCCGTCTCGGCCTCGGTGCGGACGGCCCGCGCGGTGGTGTCGGCGGTCCGCCGCAGCAACGGTCCCAGCATGGCCACGATCAGCTGGAGCCCGGTGATCCCGTACCCGAGCGAGAGCAACCGCGAGACGGTGAGCGGATCCGTCGCGCCGCGGACGACGACGGTCCCGACCACGGCGGCCACGACGACGGCCATCGACACGAGCGACTCCACCGCCCGCCGGGACGCCGTCACGAAGGCGACCAGCAGCGCCACCGCGATCAGCGGCCAGTTCACCACCCGCAGCAGGTCGACGTTGTCGACGTTGTCGCTGGCCAGCACCGCCCCGACGGCCAGCGCCGTCACCCCGGTCGCCTCCACCCCCGACAGCGGACGGCGGCGGACCACCGACGCGACGGTGACCGTCGAGGCCGTGAGCACCACCCAGACACCGATCGCGGTGGCCGCGGAGTGGACCCGTCCCAGGGTGACGAGCAGCGGCAGCAGCATCAGGACGTGCCAGGCGACGGCGATGGCGGCGATCACCACCCGCAGACCGGCCGCGTAGTCGTGCCGCAGGTCCGCGGCGGTCGTCTCACGCGTCGCCTCCGCGCCGGCCCGGCCGGCGGCGGTGCCGGCGGCCGGGCTTCCGTCCGTGTTCGTGGCGCGGTCCGGCCAGGTCAGCGTCACGGTGGTGCCCTGCCCGGGGGCGGAGTCGATCGTCGCCAGACCACCGGCGTCCCGGATCCGCGCGAGCACCGACTGGCGCACCCCGAGCCGGTCGGGAGCGGACCTGCCCGGCTGGAACCCGGCACCCCGGTCACTCACCCGGATCGTCAGCCGCCGCGGCGAACGCTCCAGGCACACCCACGCCTCGCCCGTCCCCGCGTGCCGTTCGACGTTGGCCAGCGCCTCACCGATGGCACCGGCCAGCGCGGCCACGACCGCCGCCGCCGGCCCGCCGGCCGATTCCCCCGGTTCGAGGGGGGCCGCGCCGGTCAGGTGCACGGTCAGACCACGTTCCCGAGCGCTGCCCACCACCGCGGCGAGCGCGGCGTCCAGGCCGATGTCGGGTGGCCCGTGATCGTGGGCGAGCAGGTGGCGCACCGCCGCGGCGCCGGCCGCGCACCGGCGGCGCACGAGCCCGAGATCCTCACCGCCACCCCACGCGATGCCCGTCAGGATGTTGAGGACGGTGTCGTGCAGCACCCGCTGGCGCTCCCGCCGGTCCCGGTCCAGCGTGAGCACGAGAACCCGGGCCCGGTGACCGAACATCGCCGAGGTGAGACGGTCGTCCGCCCGTCTGCTCGACTCGCGCAGGCGGCACGCGGCGAACGCGAACAGGATCGGCACGACCAGGGTGAAGGTGACCGCCGTGAACACCTGCGGCCGCCCGTCGTGCCCACCGACCACGACCGACAGCACCAGCACGGCCTCGGCGGCGGCGAACGCCCGCGGCGGCAACGCCCAGGCCGCCGTCAGCCCGGCGTGGAACACGGCGAGCATCACCCAGCTCCCGGTGTCCCCGGCGGACGGCGGCGGCAGGCAGACCGAGCTCAGCGCCGCGGGGACGGCCGCCGCCACGACCGTGCCGGCGGCGAGACGCGCGTCCACACCGCGACGCAGACTCAGGACCACGAACAGGACACCCCACGCGGAGGCCGCCACGACGACCGCCACCGCGGCGATCTCGTGCGCGTACCAGGAACGCCACACCGCGAGGTAGACCGGCGTCAGGACGAGGCCGGCCGTCCGCAGCACCGCGAGCGCCCGGACGGTGGACCGCTCCAGCTCCGCGCCGGCCCGCGCGGACGACGCCCCGGCCAGGTCATCGCCGTCCCCGGGACGGCCGGTCGCGAGCGGAGCCGAAGGCCACGGCGCCGACCTCGGTGCCGGCATCGGTATCAGCGTCGGTATCGATATCGGTGTCGGTGTCGGCGTCGGTGTCAACACCGGTGCCGGTGCCAGCGCCGCCGTGGGCGCCGCGAGAGTCACGGGCGGGACGGAGTCGCCCGGCGACCCCGGGCGGTCGTCGCCCCGGCACCCGTCGGACGTCCCCATAGCGTCACCCTGCCATGAAGCTCACCGGGCATCCCAGCATCAGGTGGGTGGCCGAAGGTCCCTTGCCTGGTCGAACGTCCTGTGCGTATCGACGCGTCGGCCGCCGCCGCCGCCGTGGGACCATCGCCGCGTGGCCACGCCGTCGCTCGTCCTGTGGGACATCGACCGGACCCTGCTCTCCGTCGGCCCGCTCGGCCGCGAGATCCACGCCGCCGCGTTCGAGGCGGTCGTCGGCCGCCCGCTCGGCGAACGGGCGGACACGACGGGCCGCACCGAGCGCGCGATCCTGCGCGACACCCTGCGGCTCAACGGCGCCGCCGTCGACGAGGCGGTACTCAGCGCCCTCTACGTGGCGATGGGCGCGGCGGCCGAGCGGCTCGAGGCCCGGATGCGACAGGTCGGCGAGCAGATGCCCGGCGCGCGGGCGGCCGTCGCGAGCCTCGCGAGTTCCGCCGGCCCGACAGGCGCTTCGAGCCCGCCGGCCGGGCCGGTCGTGCAGTCGGTGGTGACCGGCAACCTCCGTTCCGTCTCGGCGGTGAAGCTGCGCGCCCTCGGCCTGGCGGAGCACCTCGACCTCGCCGTCGGCGGCTACGGGGATGACGACGCCGACCGGGCCGGGCTGGTCCGGCAGGCGGTCAAACGGGCCGAGGCCGCCTACGACCTCACCTTCGACCCGGCCCGCACCGTCGTCATCGGGGACACCCCGCACGACATGAAGGGCGCGCGCGACGCCGGTGTCCGGGCCGTCGGCGTCGCCACCGGCACCACCACCATGGCCGGTCTGGCGGCGGCCGGGGCCGACGCCGCCCTGGCCGACCTGACCGACCTGACCGCCCTCCGCCTCGCCGTCCTCTGCGACGGCGACGGCCTCGGCGACGGCCCGGTGGAACGCCGCCCGGGTTCCTGAGATCCGCGCGGGCTGTCGCGTGGGTGTTACCGCTTGTTGAGCTGGCCGGCGTCGACCGGGACGACGGTGCCGGTCACGTACCGGGCGTCGTCCGAGACCAGCCAGGCGATGGCGTTCGAGACGTCCAGCGGGTCCACCGCGTCGACCGGCATCGCGTTGGCCAGCACCCGGGCCAGCTCCGGGGACCCCGCCGTGATCACCGACAGATCCCCGTTCGCGGCCATCGGCGTCTTCACCGTGGTCGGGGCGACACTGTTCACCCGGATGCTGTGCGGCGCCAGATAGTTCGCCCACGACCGCATCAGCCCGACGACACCGTGCTTGGCCGCGGTGTACCCCAAAAACCCCGCCGTCGGGATACCCACCCCGACCAGCCCACCCGTCGAACTGGTCAGCACGATCGCCCCACCCCGGCCCCGCTCGACCATCGACGGGATCGCCACCCGCCCGGTGTTCCACACCCCCGTCAGGTTGACCCCGACGACGTCCGCCCACTGCTCTTCCTCGCTCGCCGCCCCACCCGGCCCGATACCGGCGTTCGCCAGCACGATGTCGACCGGACCCAGCTCGGCGACACCATCCTGAAACGCCTTCCCCAGCGCCACCACGTCACGGACGTCGGCCTGCCGCGCCACGATCCGCCGCCCCGTCTCCCCGACCTCCTTCACGGTCTGCTCGAGGTCGTCCGGAGTCGCCATCGGGTAGGGCACCGAATCCATCTGGGCACACAGGTCCACCGCGATGATGTCAGCGCCCTCCCGCGCTAACCGCAACGCATGACTGCGACCCTGGCCCCGCGCCGCGCCGGTGATGAACGCGACCTTGCCGTCAAGCTTTCCCATCTACGTCTCC